>JBAVQT010000456.1:0-7910 GCA_049694295.1 Candidatus Acidiferrales bacterium | reverse complement strand
GGGCATTACCTGGCCGCCGCTCGCGCCACAATCTGAAATATTGGCGCCGCGAGCCGTATCTCGGCCTCGGAGCGGGCGCGCATTCCTTCGACGGTGTTTCGCGATGGGCCAACGTCCACGATTCCGGCCAGTACGTCTCGGCGATCCAGCAGGGAACCAGCCCGCGGGAAAATATCGAGGCGGTTACTGCCGCCCAAGCTCTCGATGAAGAATTCTTCCTCGGCCTCCGCCAGCTTGATGGCATTGACCTCGCGCGCATCGAATCCGCTTACGCGTCCGCCGAACCCGCGCGCCTGGCCGCGTTGACCAAGCGCATCTTCTCGCTGCGAGATACCGGCCTGGTCTCGCTGGATGGCCCGCGACTACGCCTCTCGCCCGAACGCCTGACGGTATCGAGCGAAGTCCTCGGCGAGCTTCTCGCCTAGCGCGCATACGCGGCCGCGGCTCAATCGCACGCCTGCGGTAGAATACCCGGCGATGCTCGCGCGCCCAGATTACGACCGCCTTCGCGTGGTGCTGGTCACTCCGCGCAACCCGCTCAACATCGGCGCGGCCGCGCGGGCCATGAGCAATTTTGGATTTCTGCGCCTCCGCGTCGTCAACCCTTACCAAGTGGGCTTTCGCGAAGCACGCTCCGCCGTCGGAGCCGGCCAGGTGCTGGCCAACGCGGAAGAATTCGCCACTCTCGCGGAAGCCATCGCCGACTGCACGCTGGTGGTGGGCACCACGTCCGTGGGCCCGCGCGATATTCGCAACCCGCTGCATGTCCTCGCCGCAGGCGCGCGGCTGATCCGCAAACATCTACTGCAAAAACTTTGCCACGAAGCGGGCGAACCGGCGCGCGCGAATAACATTGCGCTGCTTTTCGGTTCCGAGAAGTTCGGCTTATCCAATGAGGACCTGAGCCGCTGCCACTGGCTCATCCGCATTCCCACGCGCGAGGAGCACCGCTCGGTGAATCTGGGACAAGCCGTGGCCATCTGCCTCTATGAGATCGCGCGCGACGCAAAATCCGCTCCGTCGCTCGCAACTCCGAAAAAAAATCCCGCCACGGCCAGTGAAATCGAAAGGCTCACGGTGATCCTATTCGACGTGCTGAGCACCAGCGGCTACCTCAAGCCTCGCTCCGCCGCGCCATCGCAGGAAAAAATTCGCCACCTGGTTCGCCGCCTGCGGCTCACTGCGGCCGACGCACAACTGGCTCTCGGCATGCTCCGGAAAATCAAATGGAAACTTCAGAGCGCGGACGACCGAGGAGCGCAGCCATGACCGATGGGCGTCAAGTGCTATCAAATGGACATCGGGCTGACGATGGCTTCAGCCGCGAGCTACTCCGTACCATCCGCCATTTGAAACTTGCGCCTAGGCCTTCGACAGGCACCCCAGCAGGCCACTTGTGGCCGCCGCGCAGTGTTGCTACAATTGTTACCACAGGGGGGTTGCACGATGCTTAAGCTGAAGGTCCGCAAAATTGGCAATTCTCTAGGGGTGGTCCTCCCCAAGGAAGTTGTCACACGTCTGCATGCTGGCGACGGCGATCGCCTTTTTCTGATCGAGGCTCCCGGCGGCGCCTATCACCTGACGCCCTATGATCCCAGCTTCGAGAAAAAAATGGAGAAGGCCGAAGACATCATTGGCCGCTACCGCAATACTCTGCATGTCCTGGCCAAATGAGGGAACCGGTCTGGATTGCGGAGCGCGAAGCACTCGCGATTCACAGTCGACTTCTCGCTCTGGAGGGCGGTCCGGCAGGTGTGCGCGATGCGCAACTGCTTGAATCCGCCCTCGCGAGGCCGCGCCAGCTTCTGGCATACGGTCAAAGCCCCGATATCGTTGACCTGGCAGCCGCCTATACAACGGGTATCGTCCGCAATCACCCTTTGTTGGACGGCAACAAGCGTACCGGCTTCGTCGTCGGCATCCTCTTTCTCGAACTAAATGGGCACCGTTTCCGGGCCACCGAGGAATCCGCCGCCCAGGCAGTTCTCGATCTCGCAGCAGGCAGGCTAGACGAGTCCGCGTTTGGTGCGTGGCTCCGCACCAATGCGAGGCGCCGCTAGCGTCTTGCGAAAATTCGGCGGGTTGGTAGTCGCAGCGAACACTTCTCGAAAGTCCTCAAATAGTACCCTATTTGAACTCAAAAACAATTTGACTCCTATGCCAACTTCCGATAAATCTCATGCCACTTCCGGGGTGGGCGGGCGGATCCCCGGCCAGGAGACCAATGCGAACCGAACCCAGCCATTTCCGCGCGATCAGTGTGTGTCTGGCCCTCCTGGCGGCATTCGGATTCTTTACACTGTTTGCGTCGCCAGCTGTTGCGCAGTCCGACGCGCAATTTCAGCCCGTCACCAACCCTGCGCGCATTCTCCAAGCCATTGACCCCGCCAACCGCGCGGTCCTCACGGGCAACACGTACTATCTGGCGCGCCCGCAATATGACGCGGGCGCGGCTCCCGCGACCCTGCCGATGGACCGCATGCTCCTGGTGCTGCGCCGCAGTTCTGGGCAGGAAGCTGCGCTCGAACAACTGCTGCAGGACCAGCAGAATTCGGCGTCGCCCAACTATCACAATTGGCTGACGCCCGAGCAATTCGGAGCGCAGTTTGGGCCCGCCGCGCAAGACATTCAAACGGTCGTCTCCTGGTTGCAGTCCCAGGGCTTTACCGTCAATCGCATATCCAACGGGGCCACCGTGATCGAATTTTCCGGCACCGCCGGGCAGGTGCAATCGGCGTTCGGCACCGCCATCCATAAGTACGAGGTCAATGGGGAAGAGCACTGGGCCAACTCGAGCGATCCTTCGATTCCGGCAGCGCTCGCGCCAGTGGTCGCCGGATTCGACACGCTGCACAATTTCCCGCGCAAAGCCATGCACGTGGTCTCCGGCGTTTACTCGAGAGACCGCTCCACGGGCCGGACCAAGCTGGTGCGCTCTGCGACTACAGCCATGCCTGCGTGGAATCTTGGTTGCGGACAGAACGGCGCAACTTGCTATTTTCTTGGTCCGTACGACTTCGCCGCCATCTACAACGTCCAGCCGCTCTGGTCCGCTTCGCCAGCGGTCGATGGAACCGGCCAGAGCATTGCCGTGATCGGTGAGTCCGACGTAGATGTCAAGGACATCGAAGGATTCCAGAGTCTCTTTGGCCTGCCCGCAAAGGACCCCGCAATTGTAGTGGACGGCCCCGACCCCGGCATCGTGCAGGGCGATGAGACCGAATCGGATCTGGATCTGGAATGGTCCGGTGCGGTGGCCAAAGGCGCTACCGTAAAATTCATCATCGCGGCCACCACCAACACCACGCTCGGCGTGGATCTGGCCGCTCAACATGCGGTCGACGAAAATATCGCCCCTATCATCAGCGAGAGTTATGGCATCTGCGAGGCTGCCCTGGGGACTAGTGGCAACGCGTTTCTCAATGCGCTCTGGCAGCAGGCTGCGGCGCAGGGAATTACTGCAATTCTTGCTTCGGGAGATGGCGGTTCGGCCGGCTGCGATAACCACGACGCCGCCCCGCCCGCCCCCGCGCAATTTGGCTTGCAGATCAGCGGATTCGCATCTACTCCCTACAACGTCGCCGTCGGCGGCACCGACTTCAACGACCTCGGCGCGACGTCCACGTATTGGAATCCGACAAATACCGCGATCACCCAGGCGTCCGCCAAGGGATACATTCCTGAAGTTCCCTGGAACGATACCTGCACCAGTCAGGCTCTGGCCTTCTACGATTTCGTTGGCACGGCTCTCGACAACTGCAACAATTCCCAGCTGCTCAATATCGTTGTCTGGACCGTCGGCGGCAGCGGCGGAAAGAGTTCGTGCACTACGGGCGACGGGCAGCACATCACCAGTTGCTCCGGCGGCTACACCAAGCCCACGTGGCAGTCTGGAAAGGGTGTGCCCGCCGACGGCAAGCGTGACATTCCCGACGTGGCTCTTTTTGCCAGCTCTGGATTCTTTACCGGCAGCGCCTACATCGTTTGCGAGGCGGACATCACCGACGCCACCTACTGCAGCGACTCGAACCTCGAGTTTCTCGGCGTCGGCGGCACATCCGCGTCCGCTCCCAGCTTTGCCGGGATCATGGCCATGGTTGACCAGAAGACCGCCGCGCGCCAAGGCAATGCGAACTACATTCTGTACAGTCTCGCCGCCCAATCTGGCGCGAGTTGCGCCTCGGCGGGCGCGCCCGCCAGCACCTGCGTCTTCTATGATGTGGCTACCGGCACCAACGCCATGCCTTGCGATGCCACCGCGCCCCAACCTGTGAATTGCGGAACGCCGGGTAGCGCGGGGATCGGCATTCTCACCGGCTACAACGCCAGCGCCGGCTACGACGAAACCACCGGGCTGGGTTCGGTCAACGCCGCCAACCTGGTTAAGAGTTGGAGCACTTTCTCGGTGGCACTCAAGCCGAGCACGACCACGCTTGCGCTCTCACCCACTTCCAGCATCGTTCACGGCGCTCCGGTTAACGTAACCGTGGGCGTCTCCGCCGTGTCGCCCGCCACCGGCACACCCACCGGACTGGTATCGCTGCTGTCAACATCCGCTCTGGATCCCGGCGTCACGTCGTTGACATTGACGGCCGGGGCATTCAGCGGATCCACCGAGGTATTGCCTGGCGGCACCTACAGCGTGACCGCGCACTACCCCGGCGATAGCAGTTTTGCGGGCAGCACTTCTTCGCCCGTATCCATCACCGTAACTCCCGAAGCCAGCAAGGTGGCCGTCTCTGCGATCACTCAGAATTCCCAGGGCGTCATATCGCCGTTCACGTCGGGCGCTTACGGTTTTGCGCCCATCTATCTCCGCGCGGACGTCTCCGGAAATTCCGGCAACGGCTTTCCCAGCGGGAACGTGACTTTCAAGGACAACGGAAACGCCATCGGGAGCGGCCTGACTCTTTCGCTTAATAGCCAGGGCAATGCGCTACCCACCAACCCCAGTTACACGTTCGCCCCGGGCTCGCACTCTATTTCCGCTTCCTACGCCGGCGACGCCAGCTTCAATGCCAGCGCTTCGACCGTCCCCGCCACGTTTACCATTTCTCAGGCTTCCACCGCGGCAGCCGCTCCCAGTACGGGCGGCCCCACGGTGATACTCGGATCGCCGGCCCCGCTTTCCGCCTCGGTGACGGCAACCAGTTGCGGCAAGCTGCCCACCGGCACGATTACTTTTCTGGATGGCGCCACTCAGTTAGGCACTCCTCAGACCGTGCAAGCCAGCAACTTCGCGAATTGCACCGTGACTGCGACTGCCTCTCTCTCGACCGCCGCCTTCACGCTGGGCGCGAACTCGATTAGCTACAAATACAGCGGCGACACGAACTATGCCTCCACAACTTCGTCCGTCACTCCTCTCGACGCGCAAATCGCCACTACCACCACCGCGAGCGCTAACCCCATGACCATCCAGCAAGGCCAAAACATTACGCTGACCGCTAAGGTCGCGCAGAACCAGACCGGCGGCCCTGGGCCAACCGGCACGGTGCAATTTGTCGGCATCGGAGTCGGGCCTGCGACCCTAACCAATGGTCAGGCGCAAACCACTACCAACACGTTGACCGCGGGGACCGACCAGATCACTGCCCAATACAGCGGCGATTCGAATTACGCTGCGTCGTCCGGCTCGCTTTCGGTGGTGGTCAGCCCCGGCCCGGATTTCGGCGTCACCTTTGCGTCCGCTGCCGTTACGGTCACCTCTCCGGGAGCCAGCGCCAGCACGGTGATCACGGTTAACGGAACCAACGGTTTCAACTCGAGCGTAACTTTTTCCGCTACTTGCGCCGGACTTCCAAGCGAGAGCGCGTGCTCTTTCAGCTCTGCCACCGTGGCTACGGGCGCCACGACCACGCTCACCATTTCCACCACGGCCGCCAGCCGACTTGCGCCATCGAACGGCCCCTCCGGCGGCCCCGGGATTCCGGCGCTGCGTCGAATCGGCGATTTCGCGGCGCAGGCTACGCCACATCCTGCGGGCTTGCTACTGCTATTGGCGATATTTGCGCTGGTCTCGACGCAACTTCGTCGCCGCCATATGCGCTGGATTGCTCCGCTCGCGCTATTCGCCCTGCTGGTGGTGTGCGCGGCCTGCGGCGGAGGCGGAGGAGGCAGCACCCCGCCGACCAATCCCGGCACGCCCGTGGTTAGCAATCAAACCATCACCGTCTCCGCGACCAGCGGCGGCACTACGCCCGTCACGCACACGTTTACGTTCACGCTCAGCGTCAACTAATCCTTCTTAGGGTAATGCGTACTGCCACGCGCGCCGGGCCGGCGCGCCTTCCGCGCGCGGAAGACATCACCTCTCCAGCCAGGGCCGAATGTCCACCGCGTGCATCCCAGCCGCGCGCGCTGATTCGAGTCCCGCGTCTCCGTCCTCAAACGCCACGCACTCTCCTGCCGGCACGCCGATGCGTCGCGCCGCGAGCAAAAACACGTCTGGCGCAGGTTTCGGACGCCCGGCATCCTGCGAACTGATCACCGCGTCGAACCATTCGAGGATTCCAATCGCGCGCAGCGACGCCTCCGCCGACGCTCGCGTGCTTCCTGTCGCCACCGCCATCGGCAATTTCCCGCGATACTCCCGCGCGATCTCGACCACCGCTCGCACCGGCCGCATGGCGCTCGCGGGCTGGCTGTGGAAGTCCGCGTCGCGCTCGTCCGCGATCGCCTGCGCGTCCACTGCCAATCCCTTTTCGCGCGCCAACTCCTCGATGATCTGCGCTACCGGCAGGCCCGCCATCCGATAGAAGCGCGCCTCCGATAATTCCAGCCCGTGCCGCCGCAGCACCAGGTCCCATGAGCGGTAATGCAGTGGCATCGAATCCACCAGCGTCCCGTCGCAATCGAAAATCAAGCCTCTACAGTTCTCCGGCAAGCTCCAGATCAACCCACACCCTCCCGCGCGCGGCCCACCGCCTCTCGCTCACCGCCGCTCAAAAAAGCGGCCTTCATTATAGTCAGCTTCGGCGCCGCTCTCGATACTTCGCCATCTCGCCGAGCCACCGCCCGCGCGCCACGCTGCCGCCGTCCAAATTGTCTATCGCGGCCGCGTGCCGTGATCGACGAACTAGCGACAGCATGGCGTCAGATTGGTATCTTGTAAACCAGCAGGCGGGCGTCCATGATCGATTTTCAATTCAACTATCCGATACTCGGCACCGAAGCCGCCATCCTCTCCGCAGCCCTCCAGAAGCAGATTGCGGTGTCGACGGCGTGGCTCGCGGGAAAGCCCGCGGCCGGCACGCCCGAACAGCGCGAAGTTGCCGCCGCATTTCTGTCGCGCGAAAATTTCAAAGTTCCGTCCACCGGCGTTTTCCTGTGCTCCGGAGGCCACTGTGCGATCTCCGTGGCGCTTACCAGCGCCCGCCTCGCCGGCGCCGCGATCGCCGTGGACGAATTCTCCTATCCGGGCTTTCGCATGCTGGCGGCAAATCGCGGCGTTCAGGTGATTCCCTGTGCGGGTGACGAAGAGGGAATGCTGCCCGACGCGCTGGCCGAAGCCGCCACGAAGCACGGCGCGAAAGCAGTCTACCTCATGCCGACGATTCACAATCCGCTCGGCATCGTCATGCCGCCCAGCCGCAGGCAGGCTCTCGCCGATGTGATTCTCCGGCACGGCCTGTACCTGATCGAAGACGACGCGTATCGCTTCCTCGATCCGGACGCACCCGCTCCCATCTCCTTCGCGATTCCGGAATCGAGTTTTTACATTCTCAGTTTTTCGAAGCCGATCTCACCGGCTCTCAAGGCCGCTTATCTCATCGCGCCCGAGCGTCTCGCCTGCGGCGTCGAAGATGTCATCGAGCAATCCAGCAGCGGCACGTCCATTTTGTTCGCGGTCGCGCTCACCTCGATGATTCTGGACGGCTCCGCCGCGCGCCTGATCGCCGAAAAGCAGG
>JBAVQT010000455.1:0-7685 GCA_049694295.1 Candidatus Acidiferrales bacterium | reverse complement strand
ACGAACCGACGCGACATCCTTGAAGATTCGGCGAAGAGCACCGTGCCGGCAACCGTGACCGTCGCATCGACTTCGGATCAGGACTGGTACATTTCGCGGACGCACGGCGTCTACCATATTCCAGCGTGCCCGAAGGGAGCGCCATACGCGCTGCTACTGATTACATCGCGAGGCGATGCCATCGACCTCGGCGACAACCGTCGCTTTCCGTTCACGATTTCGGCGCGCGAAATCGCCGACGATTTATTACAGGATTTGCACGACCATGGAATTTTCGTTTGCGCGGGAGCACGGCCCACCGCGGAAGAGCTATCGACGTCAACAGAGCGGCGCGACGGTTTCTATCACCAACTCGTGGCGGACGGGGATACGATGTGGGCGCGGGGCCATTCTTTTCGGGAGATTTCGGACTTGCATCGCCGGGCGGCGATTGCGCTCGGAATCGAACGGGAATGGGCGTACGTGCCGTCGCGAATGACAGATTGTCCCGCCTGTGGCGAGAAGGTAAAGCCGAAAGTCGCAGTCTGCAAGCATTGCGGCGCCATTTTGGATGCAGAGAAGGCCGCAAAACACGGACTGGGCACCGGCGCGCGCGAATTGGCAGCAGGAGTAGGCGCGACGGCGGCACAGATACAATTGAGCGGGGGCAAAACGCGATAGGATTCCTCCACTAGGAGCGAAGATGGCGAGGCGAAGGCATTTCGCGTAGCGCGATCAGGAGTTTTGGCAGAGTTGCGGCCGGCGAAGCAAGTTGTCGAATTCTCAGCCCGCAGTAAAGACAGACGTTGGAACGGGAAACTGGGCTTTAAGCAACGTGCGAGCCCCTAACATCCAATAAGCTTGTAACGGAAGGGAAGAGAAATGATGATTCGATTCGATCACTGGCTCATCGGGTGGGCGGCACGGATGACGACGGCCGGACTGTTGCTGGCCATCTCAGGAGGAGCAGCATTCGGCCAAGGATCTCGCAAAGACGACATCGTCTTTGGCCCCAGCGGGCATCCTGTTGCGGGCGCGATAGTGACGGTGTGCCAATCGACGGCGACGGGTACGCCGTGCACTCCGCTTGCGACCGTCTATACGGACGCTACGCTCACGGTGCCATCACCAAATCCCTTTCAGACCGATGGGATCGGCAACTATCATTTTTATGCGCCAGCAGGGCGCTACCTGCTGCAGATTTCAGGGCCCGGAATTCAAGGAACGATCACTTATCCGGATGTGATCCTGCCAGCCGACGTTTCATCGAGTGGCGCGGGAAACAACCTATCGGCATTTGGCCTGACGTTGGGCGGCGATCTAAGTGTGGCGGGAAACGCGACGGTGACAGGCACGCTGACGACCACAAATTTCAATCCAGGATCGTTTTCACCATCCACTTTAAATGTGGGCGGAAATGAAAGTGTCGTTGGTCCGCGGCCCCGCGTGGACGTGACAGCTTTTGGAGCCAAGGGAGACAGCGTAACCGACGACACGGCAGCGATCCAAAGCGCAATCAATGCAGCTTGCGCAGGCGGCGGAGATATTTTCTTTCCGGCGGGACGATACGTTGTGTCGCAGCCGCAGACTCCGTCGACTTCCGCCGTGTTCACAATCAACGGGGGCACGGGCGGGGGGTGTTACGGCGGAGTGGGGACGAATCCGCACCTTCACTTTGTTGGCGCGGGCTCGATTCAGGCAAACGCACAGTTCGCGATGGCGCCAATGACTACCATTCTGGTAAATGCGGGCGCTAGCCCGAACGGTGCGCCCGTTTTCTACATAAACGGTGGAACTGTGGGGATAAATGGGATCACTTTCGAGAACCTGAACATCGCCGGATACAATCAAGCCGTCAGCGTATTCAATGCTACGCAGATCAATTTCGTCAACGATTGCCTGACCTCGACGGGCACGACGGGGGATGCGGACAATACGCCGCTGAAAATCACCAACACGTTCTGGCTCTGGTTCAAGGGCGGCTGCCTGATAAACAACGGATCGAGTACAAATCCGGTAGTGGAGCTGACCGGAGAAACGCAAGTGGGGGGGCAGGCGCCGCTTGATGGGCTTATCTATTTTCAGGACATGATCTGGGCTGGCGGCGGCGGGCAGTACATCCAGCGCGTCGTCAATCCGAACTCATCCGGGTATTTCGTCTTTCGTAATATTCTGCTGGAAGACTCGAGCGTTCCTTTTTTTACAATTACGGCGAACAGCCCAGGGTATTTGCCGAGCCAGTATTCATACGTTTTCGACTCGATCGGCTCGTCCGACGGCGCAGGGAACGTTCCATTCCTAACGGTCAATACCCCGGGAGGAGTGATCCACGGCATAGAACTGCACCACGTCGCGACGGGCCAATCGACAGGGCCGGCGATTCAAGTTCTTGCGGGCGGGGTCGACAACGTGCTCGTGACTGGTTGCCAGGGCGGATGCAATCATGGCGTAGTGGACGGCGCCGGGAATCCTGTTGGCGGCGCCACGCTCGAAAACAGCGCCGGATGGGACTCGACGGTCAACACCAACGACAATGGAGATCGGCTGCGGACAGACTATTACAGCGTTGATTCCGCGGGCCCTGCACTTCGAACGGGAGAAGCGGGCGGCGCATACGCCACCGTGGGAATCGACCCGGCACAGGGACTCCTCTTCGGTTCGCCCACGTTCCCAGGATACGACGCGCAAGTCAATCGGACCGCGGAACTGGCGTTAGACATCGGATTCGCCACAGCCATAGCTCCTTCAGGGGTTGCCGGCACGCCGACCACTGGAGGGACGCTGGCCGCTGGGACCTATTATTATTCGCTCTCCGCGACGACGACTGCATTGAGTTGCAACACAGGCAGCGTGGGGGCGCTCGCGCCATTTTCCTCAGCAGTGGTGGTAGCGGGGTCAAACAACGCCGTAACGCTGACGTGGACTCCCGGGACTTCAGGCACGAAGGCGATCGCGGGATATTGCCTGGTGCGCTCTCCGTTGGCGCTTCTGCCGCTGGGCTATCAGCTGCCTGCGGAGTATGTGGCGGGCGCAAGCACTACGACCTACACGGACACAGGCTTCACAGGTTGCTGCTACACGCAGAGTGCGGCACCTCCGGCAAACGTGATGGCGAGTGTTCATCGGTTCACGCCCACGTCGCTGGGCATCGACACGACGAGTCCGCAATACAACCTGGATGTGAACGGCTCCGCCGCGGTGAACTCGCTCAACGGCGTGGAAAAAGCAGAACGATTCGCAGGATCCGATGCGGGGACGCAAATCAACAATTGCCTGACGGCGGCACACACCATTTCGGGCTCCGCCAACACGGCGAGCGGTGTGTGCGACGCTCGTGGACTAGTCGGTGTCTTGACCGCGACGCATCACATCTCGATCCCGGTCGGAACCACGCTGTTATGGGGCCAGGCGCAGCTCACGATAAACGACTCGACGACGAACGACGCCGTGGAGTTCGCGGGCGATGGCGCGCAACTGATCGGCGTGAACGAAAGCGGGCTCGGCACGGTGCCACGCCCCCAAACGAGCGGCTATATCGCATGCGGTATTGCCGGCTGTACGACGGCAAGAAACGCAAATGCCGCCACAGCGAATATAGACTGGGTGACGATCGAGCATATGGCGTTGCAGGCTGATGGCGCGGCTTCAGTGGTCTTGAACATGACCAGCATCGGCCACGCCGACGTTGAAAATAATCGGTTCGAACTTGGGACCGGAGGCACGTCCTACGGAATATATGGAAACACGTCGATCGGAGATCTGGACTCGACCAATTCACTTGTAAAGCACAACGAATTTGACTTGGAAAGCGCTAACGATGTCGGCGTGTATATCGCGGGGGTATTCAACTCGATCAAGTTCGAGCAGAACAGCGTTTATCTTCCGGCGTCGAATACGGGAACGCAGGGATTTGAAATCGCCAAGGACTCGAACGGGAATTACCCGGACAACGACGAATTCGACGCCAACGACTGCGAAGCAGCGACGACATCGTTTGGACAAATTTGCTTCAATCTGGTGGGAGCGCAAAACGTGCAGGTGGGGCCGACGAATCGCTGCGAGAACGTCTACAACTGCGTGCAGTTTCCGTCAGACGGCTCGGCCGTTGGGAATCACATGATCGATCCGTATCTCTCGCTGTCAGTGAATACGATGGTAAAGCCCAACGAACCCGCCGCCGCGCAACAAGCGATGGATAACTCCGGGACGAATTGGCAACCGAGCTTTCACTACGGCATGAATGACCTGGGCGGAGCCAATCTGCTGACCAATGCCGGCTTCGAGGGATGGTCGAACACGACGACGCTGTTTGCGTGGGGCGGAGTGAGCGGCTCGAATATCAATCAAGGCGGAAGCGGAATATACGCGCAGCAATCAAGCGCTTCCGCGCCGATCGATCCCACGTCGCAGGGCAACTTCAACGTGAGGATCGGCGACAACGCCACGGCGGGCCTCGGCATTAACAGTGGTTGCGTGCCGGTAGATTCGACGATGAACTATACCTTGGCGCTTAGAATTGCGTCGACCAGTACCAGCGTCAAGTTTCGGCCCGGATTTCGGTTTTATAGCGATCCAAATTGTACCGAAGCAGACAGAATCACGACCGTGGCAACCAACGCTCGCGTTTTGCAGCCAGAATATTACGGCGGTCAGTCGTCGCTGGCCGGTACCGGCGCCAACTGGCAGAGTACGAACGCGTCGTTGACCTACAACAACGGGATTACCTGTAATTGTAATGTGACCGGTTCGGATTGGACGGTTGCCACGGCAAACACGTGGACGCCGACGCGAAATTTTGCAATCACTTTTCGCGTACCGAACGCTTATACGAGCAGCGCTACGATCGCACAATCCATGCGAGTCTTGGTCCTTGAAAATAGCGCGGCGAACCCGAATCAGATTTATTTTGATGACGTTGCACTTTCGCAGGGACCGGTCAGCACCAGAGTTCCGCAGACAGCTCCGGTCGTAGAGAACGGCGCTTGCGTGGGATGCGGCATCAACACGCTCTCGACGTTTGCGCTTGGAACAGCAACGGCGGGTGAGGGCCCCGGCGCCGCAAATCAAGTGGACCTCTCGGTAATCTACATGCCAAACGTCACGTTTTCACACATCACGGTAGACGTTTCGACTGTGGATTCAAGCACGAGCGACTTCTACAGCTGGGCCATTACGGATCTGGCAGGGAACGTGAAGTGCTCTATGTCGGCGGCGGTGAATCTGACGGTCGCCGGCGCAATTCAGCAGGCGTGTTCGCAGGGAGCCGTGACGCTGGCGAACGGAAGCTACATTTTTGCGTTTACCGGAAACGCCACCACCGCGCATATCGCCTACAGCGGCACGGCGCCTCTGGCTCTCTCCAGCGCCGTGTCAGCTTCGAGTAGTACCGCAGGCGTGATGACGTTTCCGATCACGCTGCCTACAGCAGGACAATCCTTCAGTAGCTACGGCTTGCCCGCGATCATACTCAACTAATCGCCCGGCGTCCTCATCAAGCGTAAGGCCTGGAAATTCATCTTATGCATATCCCAGAACACATACATTTATGGGCGCTATTTGCGGCGGGCCACGGGTTGCACGTGCTGAAGCGCGCGAGCCTTTCGACGCGGTCGAAGCTTTCAGGAACGAAGACACGGATCGAATGGCTGCAAACGAACGCCTTGAATCTATCGATCCGATTGTTCATCAACGCGGCCGCGTTTTCTTATTGGCTGGCTCACCCGGACGTGGCAACACATATTGCGGGTTCGCTTTCGGTTCCCATAAACCTGACGCTTGAGCCGGGGCAAGCTGCTGCCGCAATGTTCGGTCTTTCGGGCGATAGTCTGGTGGACTGGGCCGCAGCCAAAGTGCCATTTCTTCAGAAAGAGATTCCGCCATTAGCCTGATCCGCCAACAGTTCGTACCCAATCTCGTGACCGGAGGAGATCATGCCCGTAATTCCGACAACGGCGTATTCGCAGGCCGAGGATGCGCTGACGCTGGCTCGCGCGCTAGTGAACGATACATCCGCTGCGGTGTTCACGGACCCCCTGCTGATGCCGTTGCTGAACTCGGCATATCGCGGACTGCAGCGCGAGCTGGCGGAAAGCGGAGTGAGCGTACTCGCCGAGCAACAAGACATCGAACTCGATCCCGATCCGGTCAGCGGCGTGACTCAAACGGAAATCAGCGACACCTCAGATCCGCAATTGCCGACGGACTGCCTGATGCCACATATGTTGTGGGAGCGGGCGAGCGCGAATACGACGGACGTCTTTGTGCCGATGGAAAAGTTTATGAGCGGCGGCGGAATGCTCAACCTTCAGCCGTCCGTCTATCTTCGGCTTTGGGAATGGCGCGAGGATAAGGTGAACTTAATTGGTGCGACCCAGTCCATCACGGTCCGCATGCGCTACGAGAAAATTCTTCCTGAGCTGACTGCAGGCACCGATCCGGTGCAAATTCGTTCGGCGACGGATGCCCTGGGATTTGCGACGGCGGCACTGGCGGCGCGGTCGCGCGGCGCTCGCGCACTGGCAGCTGACTTGTTGGGGACAGCGCAGACTGCTGCGGAAAAGCTGATACAACGCTATATTCGGCCTGAGCAAATCCAGCCGCGCCGGCGCCGTCCGTACAGCTATCACCGTCGCATGGTTTACCTCTGAGGATCAAAAGGGCAGCAACGGCTACTTATTGCACGACTAGCTGGACGGTGAAGCCGCGCGCTGCATTCTGCGCCGTACCCTGAATCAACAGATTAGTGGTACCGGTGGGCGTCCCAGTGCTTTTTGCCGTCGCATGATGGCAGCCAGCCAAGAGCGCAGACGCGAGAGCCAGAAGAGTCAGCGCCGTAAAAGTGCGGCGCGCGCTTCCGCCGATTCTAAACTGGAATCCGGCGACCAGGAGAAGTGCGATTAAAAGAGAGAGAGCAAGTGGCAGGAAGCGAATTAAGTGTTCATTCGAATCTCCGCTCGCAGGAGGAAAGCCGCCAGGGCGGCGTGATCCGGTGAAAAATGCCGCTTGTGCGGGGCCCGGCCCCTTCAGGCCGGTCACGCCCTGATTGTTGGTGGTGGTGATCGTGACCGTAAAGGGCGCATCCAGCCCGGCAGTGACGTCTACGGTGTTCGGAATCGTCTTATCGAGACTGGGCGAAGTGATCGCACAGTATGAAAAAGACGGAAGATTGGCGGGACAAACGATGGTTACCGGACCGGAAAAGCCCTGGAGCGGCTGGATGACCAGATTGTAAGCGGCAGTGTATCCGGCTGTAATTGTGACGGACTGGGTTTGATTCGAGCCGAGCAGGATCTGATAGTCGTCACCCGTACCGGAAACCGACGAGGCGATTGCGTCACCGGGGGTCAAGTCGGAAAGACTTAGCTCGCCATCGCGCTCGCCGGTAGCAGAGGGAGCGAAGATAACGTTAATGACGCAGCTCGAGTTGGCGCTGAATGTCGCCAAACACGAAGAGCTCTGGACCGAGAAATCAGTCGCATTGGTTCCCCCGATGGCATAGGCAAACATCGTGACATCACTGGACGAGTTATTTGTTGCCGTGAAGGCGAAGACGGGCGTCTTTCCGCCGGTCGGCTGCAACCCGAAGTCGTAGGTAGCCGGGCAAAGAGTAATCGTGCCGCTTGGACTGGTGTTCGTGCAGACGGCAGGGCCACCCTGGTTCGCAAATCTGACTACCTGATTTCTCAGTTGATCCGATGCATAGAGAG
>JBAVQT010000454.1:0-13672 GCA_049694295.1 Candidatus Acidiferrales bacterium | reverse complement strand
GAGAAACTGCGCGGTCAGGCGAAATCCAACTCCAACTGATCTACGTAGCACCAGCCCCAGGTTTCGCTGGGTTCGATCGATTTCATGACCGGATGTTTGGTGGCGTGAAAGTGTTTGGTGGCGTGCTTGTTTTTCGAAGAATCGCAGCAGCCGACGTGTCCACACTCGAGGCAAAGCCGTAGATGGACCCAGGTGTCGCCCATCTTGAGGCACTCCTCGCAACCCTTGGTGTGAGGCTTGACGGGCTTAATTTGATTGAGATGACTACAAGTCGCTGGCATCGGATTTCCTCCTCATGATGTTAAAGATGCGCCGGGAGTCCATGATGATTCACCATGACGTTGCCTGAAGGCTAGCTTCCCGAGGCCGGTCTGGCGGTGAGGCGGCGGATGAGATCCACCTCGTCGCGGCTGTAAGGTTCTCCATCGTTGCGAAAGATTTCATGGAACCAGACGGCGGGCTGGCGATCGATGTAGGGATGCTGCCAGGAATCCCAGGGGAGATAGGTTTGCGTTTTCCCCGCGACCAAGCCCCAGTTGATCGCGCCCACGTCATATTTTTTGGCGATGGGTAGCGAACCCCGAAAGGTGCTGCCATTGCCGCGAGCCATATATTCGGTGCAGATAATCGGGCGATGGTACTGCTGGAGCCAGAGGATGCGCTTTTCGAACTCGGCGGGCTGGTCGTAATTGTGAAACGAGATGACGTCGGAAAGTCCGAGCTGAATTTTCTCCATGGGACTGAGATTTTCGGGAGATGACCAATCGCCCTGCCAGACGCCGCTGGTCAAGGGTTGCGTGGGATTAGCTTCGCGGGCCCACTGGAACGCCCTGGGCAATAGCGCGAGCACGAGCGCGGTCTTGTGCGGCGGTTCGAGCCTGGCATAGTTGCCGCCGCCGTCGTTGTCTGGCTCGTTCCACACATCCCAGCCGAGAACTCTGTCGTCAGTGGCGAAGGCGCCGACGACTCCCTTCACATACGCCTCGAGGCGCGGATATTGCGACGGGTCTTGCAGCGCGGCGGCTCCCGGACTCTGCACCCAGCCTGAATTGTGAATGCCGGGGCGCGGCTGGTGCTGCTGGCCAAGGCGCGGGTCGGGGTCCCAGCAGGAATCGAAGAGCACGAAAAGAGGCCTGATGTGATGCTTCTGCGCGATGCCGAGAAAAATACCAATGCGCTTGCGGAAACCGTCGGGGTCCTGCTGCCAGAGGAGATCGTGGAGAAACACGCGCATGGTGTTAAGGCCGATGGATTCGGCCCACCCGAGTTCGAGATCGATTCGCGCCGGATCGAACGTGCCGGCCTGCCACATTTCGAGCTGGTTGATGGCCGTCGCAGGAATGTAATTGCTGCCCACCAGCCAGGGCTGCCTGGCGTACCAGTGGTTCGCTTGCTGTTGCGACCAGCGGGCGGACGGGGACTGGGGAACGGCTGGCGGAGCGCCCGCAAGAGCCGCGAGAATCAGGAGAAACAACGATAAGGATATTAATCCGACGATCCGGGGCGCGCGCATGGTCAACACCGATCACTCCGATACGGCACGAACGACTCTAAGCTCTATCGAGATAGTGTATGTCGCTCAATTCTTTGAGACGCGCCGCGGCGGATTCGGCGGTGATGTCGCGCTGGGGCGAGTCGAGCAGTTCGTAGCCGACCATGAATTTTTGAACGGTGGCGGAACGCAACAGCGGGGGGAAATAGTGGGCGTGAAAATGGGAATCTGCATGGTTTGTGTCGCCGGTGGGCCGCTGATGAAAACCCATGGAATACGGGAAGGAAATTTCGAAGAGATTGTCGTAGCGGGTGGTGATGCGGCGAAGAATGTCCGCGAGGCTGGCGCGTTCATATTGGGAGAGTTCGTCCATGGCCGCGAGATGGCGCTTGCTGAGGAGGAGCGTTTCAAAGGGCCAGACGGCCCAGAAAGGGACTACGACAGCAAACGCGTCGTTTTGGCAGACGACGCGCTCGGCGCGCTTTAGTTCGAGCGCGAGATAATCGCAGAGCAGGCAGGAATTTTTCGCATGGCGATAGGCGGCGAGCGATTCGAGTTCGCGAGCGGGTAAATTGGGCAACGAAGAGTTGGCCCAAATCTGCCCGTGAGGATGCGGATTGCTGGCGCCCATGAGCGCACCGCGATTCTCAAAGACCTGGATGTGACGCACCCAGGAATTTCGTTCGAGATCGGCGAATTGATCGATCCAGGCGGCGATCACGCCGAGCAGTTCCTCCGGCGACATGCGCGGGATCGTCAAATCATGGCGCGGCGAAAAACAGACCACGCGGCAGATTCCGGGCTCGGGTTCGGCGCGCAGCAAGGTTGCGTCATTCAAAAGTTCGCCGGGTGCCTCGGGGAGCAGGGCGGCGAAATCGTTGTCGAAGACGAAGGTGCGGATGTATTGCGGATTGCGCGCACCGGCTGCGCGGCCATTGCCGGGGCAGAGGTAACAATCCGGATCGTAGGCGGGAGCGATGGCCTGGGAAGTTTTTTCCACGCGGCCTTGCCAGGGGCGCGCGGTGCGGTGCGGCGAGACCAGAATCCACTCGCGAGTCAGGGGGTTGAAGCGGCGATGCGAAGTGCCCTGCAAATCGAGCATCAGGCGCGATCCTCCGCAAAGTTTTCGGCCGCCGGCAAATTTACGGCCTCGGCGCCTTGCGCGGACGTGCAGACGTAGATTTCGGGGCGCACGCCAGTCCTGGCGTGATAGTGGGATTCGATTCGCGCCACGAACGCGGGCACGCTGCGCGCTTCGACTAAATTAATGGTGCAGCCGCCGAAGCCGCCGCCCGTCATTCGGGAACCATGCACGCCGGGCTGGCCGGTGGCGATTTCGACCATCCAATCCAACTCGGGGCAACTGACTTCGTAATCGTCGCGCAGGCTGGCGTGAGAAGCAGCCATAAGCGGCGCCACCGAGTCGATGCGTCCCGCGCCGAGAACGCGAACGGTTTCGACCACGCGGTCGTTTTCGGTGATGACGTGCCGGGCGCGTTTGAAGAGAACGGCGGGCAACGCGTCGCGGTGGGCCTCGAGTTGCGCGAGGGTGACGTCGCGCAATGCGCGAACGCCGTGGATTTGCGACGAGAGAATGCGCACCGCCTCGGCGCACTCGGCGCGGCGGTCATTGTAGCCGGAGGCGGCATGATCGTGCTTGACCATGGTGTTGCAGACCACCAAGCGAATTTCCGGCGGGAGGCCAACCATTTGACGCGCCAGGCTGCGGCAATCGAGAAGCAGCGCGCGCCCGGCTTCGCCGAAGCAGGAAATAAATTGATCCATGATGCCGCATTGCGCGCCGACGAAATCGTTTTCGGCGCGCTGGCTGGTGAGCGCGAGATTTTTTCTGTCGATCGGCTGCCCCGAGAGAGAAAGGAGGGCGTAGCCGGTGGCCACTTCGATGGCCGCCGAGGAGCTGAGGCCCGCGCCGAGCGGGACTTCGCCCGAGATATGGAGATTCGCGCCGGTAAGTCGCAGACCCTCGCGCTGGAGGGCCCAGGCCACGCCGAAGGGATAGCGCGCCCAGACGGGAAGGCCATTCGTGGCGAGGCCATCCAGAGCGGCTTCGGCTTTTTCGCCTAGAATTCTGGAATGGCCGAGATTTTCGGTGTGAATCACGAGGCGGCGATCGGAGCGCGGAGCGGCCGCGACCCAGCAGGAAAGCCCGATGGCGGCGGGCAGCACGAACCCATCGTTGTAGTCGGTGTGTTCGCCGATCAGATTGACGCGGCCGGGAGCCCGGAAAAGAGCGGCCGGGGCGGCGCCGAACTGGCTTCTGAATTTCGAGAGAACGTCATGCGGCGTGATCATCGTGTCATTTCAGGCAGGGGTAGATCCCGAGCAGCACTTTCCCCGCCGAAGAAGCATGGGCGGCGCGCTGGCGGCATGTGGGATCGTTTTGCACTCCGTTCCGAAAGTTCGCGCGCGAAAAATCGCGATGTCAAATATTGTAAGCGATTGCGCGGCCACTGACATCGCGGCGTTAACATGGCAATCTGCGAAACGCGCGAAACTTTCCTATACTGTATACGTCTTACTTACAGGCGGGCAAGAGTCTGTCTCGAAGGGTCGCGGATCGTTCACTTCGGTCGATGCGCAGGCGAGAGAAGGTAGGAGAAACCGTGGGGCGATCGAAAAACTGGATTTTGAATCTGGCGCTGGCCGCGGGAGGGGCGGCGATGATTTGGGGTGGCGCGACGGCCGCGAACCTGGCGGCGAGTCCGGCGCGCGAGCCGCAGGCCGCAACGGCCCCCGCAAAGGCACTGGGAGCCATTGAAACTATTTCTGGAAATCAGATCACGCTGAAGACAGATGCGGGGGCCAAGGTGAGCGTGAGCGTGGCGGATGGAGCGCGAATCCTGGAGATAGCTCCGGGCGAAACGGATTTGAAGAAGGCGGTGGCGATTCCACTATCGAGCCTGCAGGCGGGCGACCGGATACTGGTGCGGGGGCCGGGCGACGCGAAATCGATCGCAGCGGCGGTGGTGATCGCGATGAAGAAATCGGATGTGGACGCGCAGCAGCAGGCGGAACGGACGGCGTGGCAGCACGGAGTGGGCGGACTGGTGAGCGCGGTGGACACGACGAACGGCACCATCGTGATTTCGAGGGCCGCGCCGAGCGGCGCGAAAACGATAACCGTGCATGTGTTGCCGGGGACGGCGGTGCGGCGCTACTCGGCGAACTCGGTGAAATTCG
Organism: Candidatus Acidiferrales bacterium; assembly: GCA_049694295.1. Classification (GTDB taxonomy): domain Bacteria; phylum Acidobacteriota; class Terriglobia; order Acidiferrales; family UBA7541; genus Palsa-295. The sequence continues at coordinate 8,979 of JBAVQT010000454.1, read as the reverse complement.
AGGACGCCAAGCCCTCGACCTTGAGCGAAATTCAGGTGGCGGATCAAGTGCGGGCGCGCGGGACGCCGAATGCCGACGGAACTGAATTCAACGCCGACGCCATCGTCTCCGGGTCTTTCCGAAATGTGGCGGGAAGAATCACGGCGGCTGACGCCGCGACGCAGACCATCACGGTGAACGACGCGATTTCAAAAAAGCCGGTGGCGATAAAGATTACAGCTCAGACGCAGCTCCGCAGGCTATCTCCGGAAGTCGCAGTGCGGCTGGCGGCGCGATTCGCGGCGCCGGGCGGCAACGGAGGCGCTGCCGGGATGCATCCAACGGGAGGAATGGGAGCGCGCGAGGGCGGGACTGGCGGTGGAACTGGGGGGCCGGGCGCAACGCCGGCCTCGAGCCCAGCGAGGCCGGCACGAGATATTTCACAAATCCTGAACAGCCAGCCGAGCGTAACGATGAGCGATCTTCATTCCGGCGACGCAGTGATGGTGGTGGCAACGGGAGGAGCGGAGCCAGACGACGTGACGGCCGTGGCGCTGCTGGATGGCGTGGACGCATTGTTAAGCTCCGCAAGCAGCGCGCAAGGATTCGCGCTGTCTCCCTGGACGCTCGGCCCGCAAGGCGGAGATACCGAGCAGTAAGCTCGGCTTCAAAATTCCAGCTGAGTGAAATCCATATTTTTAGAGAGGCAAAATGAAATCCCGGCCCCGGCCTATTCGCATACTATTCGCACTTCTTTTTTTCATAGGAATGATTTACGCAGGACGAGCGGAGGCACAGACCGCGAGTGGAACGCTTCGTGGACAGGTGACCGACCCATCGGGGGCGGCGGTGGCCAAGGCGACCGTGACGGCCACGGCGGCTGACGGCACGGCGACGAGCGCGGCGACGAAAACCGACGGGTCATTCGAGATCAAGAATCTCGCGGTGGGAGTATACGAAGTGCAGGCGCTGGCGCCGGGATTCACGCTGTACGAGAAAGACGGCGTGAGCGTGGCGGCGTCGCAGGTGCAGTCACTGGCCATTTCGCTGGCGATTCAGGTGCAGCAGCAGAAGGTGGTGGTGGCGGGACAATCCGTGCAGGTGGACGTAAGCCCGGAAAATAACGTGGGCGCAATCGTGATCAAGGGCAAGGACCTGGAGGCGCTGTCGGACGATCCGGATGAACTGGCTTCGGATCTGACGGCGCTGGCCGGACCGACAGCCGGCCCGGACGGCGGGCAGATATATATCGACGGCTTCACGGCGGGGCAGTTGCCGCCAAAATCGGCGATCCGCGAAATCCGCGTAAATCAAAATCCATTTTCGGCGCAGTACGACAAGTTGGGCTACGGGCGCATCGAAATTTTCACGAAGCCGGGAAGCGATCAGTATCACGGCAGTTTTGAGGTGAGCGGGAACGATTCGGCGTTCAATTCGCAAAACCCGTTTCTGCACGAAGCCGAGCCGGGATATTACTCGGTGAACTACAGCGGCAATGTGGGTGGGCCGATCGGCAAGAAAGCGTCGTTTTTTTTCAGCGCGCAGCGGCGGGATATCAACGACATCGATGTGGTGGACGCGCAGGTGCTGGATCCCAATTTCAACGTGGTGCCGTACAACGCGGCGATTCCCAATCCGCGGACACGGACTAACCTGGGACCGCGCCTGGATTACCAGCTCACGCCGAACAACACGCTGAGCGTGCGCTACCAGTATTATCGCGACAACGAACAGAACGAAGGGGTGGGGCAATTCAGCCTGCCGTCGCTGGCCTACAACGAACTCTCGGCCGAGGATACGCTGCAAGTAAGCGACACGCAGATTTTCGGACCGAACATCGTGAACGAAACGCGCTTCCAGTACATTCGCGATAACAGCACGCAAAGGCCTCTGAGCAGCGATCCGACGGTGAACGTCTCGGGCTACTTCGACACCGGCGGGAACAGCCAGGGCACGGTGATGGACAATGAAAACCATTACGAATTCCAGAACTACACTTCGATAGTGCACGGCACGCATCTCTTCAAATTCGGCGCGCGGCTGCGCGATGTGCAGGTATCGAACAGCTCGAACGCCAATTTCAACGGCACTTACATTTTCAGCACGATGACCGCCTATCAGACAACCGAACAGGGGCTGGCCAACGGATTGACGCCGGCGCAAATTCTGGCGGCGGGCGGCGGCGCGTATCAATATTCGGTGACGGCGGGGGTTCCGCTGGCGACCGCTTCGGTTTTCGACGCCGGACTCTACGCGCAGGACGATTGGCGAGTGCGCTCGAACCTGACGCTGAGCTACGGGCTGCGATTTGAATCGCAGAATGACATTCACGATCATGCCGACTGGGCGCCGCGCCTAGCGCTGGCGTGGGGAATCGGCGGCAAGGGAAAATCGGCTCCGAAGACCGTGCTGCGCGCGGGTTGGGGAATGTTCTACGACCGCTTCGACGAGGAATACGTGCTGCAGGCCAACCGGCTGGACGGCGTGCGGCAAAATCAGTACGTGGTGTACAGCCCGGATTTCTTTCCGCCGACGGTGCCGCCGGTAGCGGGGCTGCCGCAGACGATTCCGGCTCTCTACCAACTGGCACCGGATTTGCGGGCGCCCTACATCATGCAGACCGCGCTGACCGTGGAACGACAGATTTCCAAAGTGGCGAATCTATCGGTCAACTACATCAATTCGCGGGGCGATCACGAGTTCCTGACCAATAATGTGAACGCGCCCGAGCCCGGCACCTACGATCCGTCGAATCCGCAGAGCGGGGTGCGGCCCAACGGAGTGGTGGAAAATATTTTCCAATATCAATCGGACGGAGTGTTCCGGCAAAACCAACTGATCGTCAATGCGAACCTGCGAGCCTCAACGAGAATTTCCCTTTTTGGGTACTACGCGTATTCAAAAGCCGACAGCGACACTTCGGGCGCGAACAGTATCCCATCGAATCCGTACAACATCAGCGCCGATTACGGCCGCGCGGGCTTCGACGTGCGCAACCGCGTGTTCGTGGGAGGCACGGTGGCGTTACCGCGCGGATTCAGACTGAGTCCATTTCTTTTCGCAAGCTCGGGGAACCCGTACAACATCACGCTGAGCCAAGACCTAATCGGCACGACAGTGCTGAATCAACGCCCAGCGTTTGCGACAAATCCGACGAGCCCGGAAAATGTGGTGACGACGGCTCTGGGAACGTTTGACACTTTGCCGGCTGCAGGCGAGAAGCTGGTTCCCATTAATTTCGGGGATGGACCCTCTCGTTTCAGCCTCAATCTTCGCCTCAGCAAGACTTTTGGCTTCGGCAAAGAACTGGGCCATCCCGGCGGGGCGCCGAGCAGGGGCGGAGGACGAGGACCGGCGGCGATGCGCGGATTCTGGGGCAGCATGGATGGCGCGTCGGAGCGGAAATACAACCTGACGCTGAGCGTTTCAGCGCGAAACGTTTTAAACAATGTGAATCTAGGCACGCCATCGGGGGTGCTGAATCCACCGATCGTGAGCGGCGGCCAGACGATTCCGGCGTCGGCGTCGCCATTTTTTGGAGTCTCGAATTCGCTGGCGGGCGGACCATTTGGATCGAGCGCGGCGAACCGGCTGATTTACGTGCAGGCGCAATTCTCGTTTTAGGCGAAAGGCCGGCGGCGGCTTGGTAAAAATCGGGCAGATGACTCTTCACGCCACAGCAGCGGCGCAGACGAAGTGGGCGCACAAATCACCTGGGACGCCAAGTCAGGAGTGGCCGAGAGGCAGGAAATACTGCGTGCCTTTGACGGGCTGCTGCAGACGGCGCAATAGCTCCTGCAGGTCCTGATTGCGCTCGACGAAATCTATCTCCGAAGTATCCACCACCAGCAGGTTCGAAGCGGAATAGCGAAAGAAAAAATGCTCGTAAGCGCGGGCGACGGCTTCGAGATATTCGGCAGAGACCTGCGTCTCGGCGGGATCGCCTTTTTTGGAGACGCGCTTGCGGAGAACCTCGGGCTTGGCCTGGAGGTAGATGACGAGGTCTGGCGCGGGGAGAGAAGGCGCGAGCAGGTCGAAATATCTTTCGTAGAGCTTTAGCTCTTCGTCGCCGAGATTGATGTAGGCGAAAATTTTATCTTTTTCGAACAGGAAATCGCTGAGGATCGGCGCTCCGGAGGCTTGAGGCGAAAGTTCGGCGAGGCGGCGATGGCGCTCGAAGAGGTAATACATCTGAGCGCGAAAAGCGGCGCCTGGTTTTTCGTCGTAGAAATCGGCGAGAAAGGGATTGTCGTCGGGATCGAAGAGGCGGCGGGCGTGCATTCGCTCGGCGAGGATTTTGGCAAGAGTGGATTTGCCGACGCGGATGGGGCCTTCGACGACGATGTGGCGGGGCGCGTTGAATGCGGGGACGTTCACGGCGCGAGATTATAGCAGAGGCTCACGGACGGCGCTGAAGCGGCCGAAGGCGGGCGCGCGATGGAGCCACGCGTCTCTTCGCGGCGCGGGTGCGACGTGCCGGAGAGCAGATTCATGCGAGGGGACGAAGACGCGCGGTGAAATGGCGAAGAAAGGGGGCCTGGTGCACGAGTTCGAGGCCGCGGATTTTTTCGCGGCGACGCCAGACATCGAGAATCACTTCGACGACGTAATCAATGTGCGATTGGGTATAGACGCGGCGCGGAATCGCCAGGCGAAGCAGGTCCATGGGGCCGGGAAGTTCGGCGCCGGTGTCGTCGCGCTTGCCGAACATGAGCGTGCCGATTTCGACCGAGCGGATGCCGCCCTCGAGATAGAGCTCGGCTCCGAGCGCGACACCGGGAAACTGCGCGGGCGGGACGTGCGGCAGGAAAGCGCGAGCGTCAATATAGATGGCATGACCGCCGGGCGGCTGAACGATAGGCACACCAGCGGCGGCAATGTGATTGCCGAGATAGCCGGTGGAGGCAATGCGGTACTGGAGGTAGTCCTCTTCGAGAGCTTCGTTGAGACCAACGGCGATGGCGTCGAGATCGCGGCCGGCGAGTCCGCCGTAGGTGGGAAAACCTTCGGTGAGGATGAGGAGGTCTTTTTCGGCCTGGGCCAAGACGTCGTCATTGGTGCAGAGGAAGCCGCCGATATTGGCGAGGCCGTCTTTTTTTGCGGACATGGTGCATCCGTCGGCATGGCTGAACATTTCCTGGGCGATTTCGCGCGGCGATTTGCGGTGGTAACCGGGCTCGCGCAATTTGATGAAGTAGGAATTTTCGGCGAAGCGGCAGGCGTCGATGTAGAGGGGGATATTGTGGCGCGCGCAGATTTCTTTTACGGCCTTGATGTTGGCCATCGAAACGGGCTGGCCGCCGCCGGAATTGTTGGTGACGGTCAACATTACCAGGGGGACGCGCTTGGCGCCGACGCGTTCGATTACGGTCGAGAGGCGCGCGGTGTCCATATTGCCTTTGAAGGGATGCTCGAGCGCGGGCTGCAGCGCCTCCGGAACGGGAAGATCGAGCGCTTCGGCGCCCACGAATTCGCAATTCGCACGGGTGGTGTCGAAGTGCGTGTTGTTGGGCACGACGTCGCCCTTCTTGCACATTACATTGAAGAGAATGCGCTCGGCGGCGCGGCCCTGGTGCGTGGGGATCACATGGCGAAATCCCATAATCGCCTGTATGGAGGCTTTGAACCGGCCGAAGCTGGGCGAGCCGGCATAGGATTCGTCGCCGCGCATGAGCGCGGCCCACTGAGCGGAGGACATGGCGCCAGTGCCGGAATCGGTGAGGAGGTCGATGAGGATGTCGTCAGAGGCGATGAGAAAAAGATTGTAGCCGGCGGCTTCGAGGAGCTGCTGGCGCTGGGCGCGAGTGGTCTGGCGAATCGGCTCGACGCTTTTGATGCGGAACGGCTCGATGATGGTTTTTACGGGCATGAAGGCCTCGTGATGGCTCGCCAGGGGCGGACGCGCGGCAGCATAAGCGCTACACAAGAATACAACGATCGGGCACTCAGGAGGATGAGCGAGAGCGATGAATCATGGCCGCGATCACGGCGAGGACGATGGCGACGGCGACAACTACGAGCGAGGGAAGAAGCTCGATCTTGGTGGACATGAGGAAAACAGCGGCGACGGCAAACGCGACGCGCAGATCGAAGGACACGAGAAAAAATGACGCATGCGCGCGGGAGGATGCGGTCGCAAAAGAGTCGGAGGCGGGAGCGAGAACCAAGCTGCGAATGGCACGAAGGCGCGGAGCGGTGAGCGGCGCGCCGATCGCGCCGATGAGGACTACGAGTCCCAGAGAAACCTGAATCCAACCTTGCCCCCAGGCGTGCAGACGGCCGGCGAGATATCCTCCGCCGAGCAAGATGGCGAGCACGGCAAAGAGGGCGAGGGGCCCGGACTTGCGGGCAGCTGCGAGCCAAGTGCGGAGGTCTTCGAGCGATTTAGCGGCGCGGAGGCCGCGGATGGACAGCCCCTCGATGGTGAAAGCGGCGAACAGGGCGAGCGCGCCGAGAAGATGGATAAAAAGAACGATGTTGTAGGCAGACATCGGCCCCTCCAATTTACTTAAACAGGGTACTCCGAGAGAGCATTTTTACAGAAGCCGGATCGCGCGGACGCGACGGTGCGATTGGAGGTGCGTCCGCAGCGCGGCGCGCTCCACGGCGCCAAGACTTACCAGGATTTGGCGATGACGGCGACGATGCGCGCGAGGGACTCCGCATCGCGAGTATCAATCACTTCGCCGGGTGAGTGGGCGTAGCGCAGGGGCCACGCTAGCGCGATGTCAACCGAACCGTAACGCACGTAGGCGGAGCCGTCGTTGCCACCGCCGGTGACGCCGTACTGCGCCGGAATTTGATTGGCGCGAGCGAGCGCGAGAACTTTGGCGACCAGGTCGCTGCGAACGATATTGGAATTGTCCACGGCGCGGACGACGAAACCTTTGCCGATGGGAGCGTCCGCGAAGCGCTTGGATTCGAGCGGCGAATCAGCGCTGACGAAAGTGTCGACCGCGAAGACGTAGTCGGGCGGGTGGCCTTCGGCAGCCAGGCGCTTGGCCACGGCGGCGGCGCCGAGCAGGCCTAGCTCTTCTCCCGTGGACCAGACGAAGGTGACGTCGCGGTCTTTCAGAGGAGCGCGGAGCGACCAGACCGCGGAAATCAGCGCGGTGCAACCGACGCGATCGTCGAAACTGCGGGCGTTGGCGCGGGTGCCGAGCAGCGAACGATATTTTTTGGGAATCGTGATGGTGTCGCCGACCTTGATGCCGAGCTTGGCGACTTCTTCGGGCGAGCGCGCGCCGACGTCCACGCGAGTTGCTTGGCCCTCTTCCGGCTTCCAATCGAAATCGGGGCGTTCCCATGCGGCGGGCAGCTCCATGATGGCGTCGTGATCGCCGTTGGAGGAATGCACGAGGGCGGGATGCCCGAGAAAGAAACTCGAGTAGCCTCCGCCATCGTCACCCAGCTCGAGGCGGCCATCCTTGGAGATCGATTTCACGACATAGCCGATTTCGTCCATGTGCGCGACGACCAGGATGCGCGGCGATTTGGAGCCCGCGGGAGCGGCACCGAGTTGAAGAACGAGATTGCCGGCGTCGTCGGTCTCCGGCTTGGCCCACGCGGGCAGAAGAGCTTTCACTTCGTCGCGAACGGGAGCTTCATGTTCGCTGACACCGTAGGTTTCGGTCAAATTTCGCAGCATCTCAATCACGGACAGTTGCTTGTTGGGAACTTCGATAGCGTGCGCTGCATCTTCCGCGCCGGAAGCTCCGGCCGAGCCACCGGCGACAGATCCCTGCGCATAAATTTCGAGCAGCGCCTGAAGCCGATTCAAATCCGCGGCACCCACGAGTTCGGCGGGAGTGTCTGGCCAGGAGATGGCGATGCCGAGGTGAGCCCACTTCGCGGGGAGATCCGGCGCCGGGAGATAGCTGCGAGGAATAATTCCGGCGGAGTAATCGCTTTCAACGGGAATTTTATTGGCTGCAGCGAGTTGCTGAAGATCGGCGGCAAATCCGGTGGGCGCGCCGTTAACGTCGGGCAAGCCGATCAGCACTCCGGAGCCGGGTTCGCGGCGTGGCGCGCGACGCATGTTTTCGACGCCCGCGATGGGACCGCCGGGAAGCAAGGAGCCAACGTAGATCATTTCGTCGGCGGGTATGGTGGAAAGGATGCGCTGGAGGCCGCGAGCGCCGGTGCGCTGCTGGACGACGAATGCAACCGTCAGCGTCCCGTGAATATTTGCGGGAGAAATATCGTGAAGCATGGCAAGAAGCGCGGCAACGCCAAAACGGTCGCCGATAGAAGCACCGGCAAAATCGCCGGCTGAATCGCCGGCCGCCAGATTCATAAGCCTGCGGCGGATCACCACGGGGCTGAGGACGTCGACGCCTGCTTTGCGAGCTTCGGCAGCAGATGCGGCGCCGATATCGACGTACATATCGTCAATGTCGCTGGATTTTGGCGGGTTGGTGCGATAGGGCTGGAGGTGAATGGAAAGTCCGGAGACGACGCCATCAATCCATTTACCGCTGGAGGTGCGGATGAGCACGGGCTGCGTGGAATATAGCTGATTGAAAATCGGCGAGAGGCCCCACTGAGGCAAGCGCTGGAGGCGAAGATAGCCGTCATCGGTGATGGCGCTGACGACGAAGCCGGGCTCGTCAATCGGCGTGGCGATGAGGCGATGCGGCGAGCCGACGCCGATGGTGACGATCACATCGCCAAGATTGTCTTTTGCCGGATGCAGGGAGGCGAGGCTCGCGCTGATTTTTGCGGATAATTCCGATTCGTAGCCGGATACCGCGGGCGTCGAGACCAGGCCATCGAGACCGATCGCGTGGCTTTGCTGCGGAGCGGCGGCGCCGGTGAACACGAGAACACCGAAGAAAATCGGGAGGCAAAAGACTGCGGCAACGGCGCGGCGAATCATCGAGGCTCCTTTTTTGGCGCAGCGGCAGCGGCGGCCGCGCACCAGAATGCCGGGATATATTACACCTGCGAGCGCGGGCCAGTTACGAGGCGCGAGAAAGCTCGGCAATCAGAGTTTCGCGG
>JBAVQT010000453.1:0-8170 GCA_049694295.1 Candidatus Acidiferrales bacterium | reverse complement strand
GTTCGGGCGCACACAGGCCCTCGACAGGATCACGTTCACGGCCGCCCCCGGCACCGTCACCGGCTTCGTCGGACCCAACGGCGCCGGCAAATCCACTCTTCTCCGCATTCTCGCCACGCTCATCCTGCCCACCCGCGGCCATGCCTCCATCGCCGGTTTTGACACCAAAAGCGACGCCGCGCGAGCGCGCCGCGAATTCGGATACCACACCGGCGGCGACGAGGGTTTCTACGCGCGCCTCAGCGGTCGCGAAAATCTCACATTTTTTGCGACCATGAACAATCTGGCCGCCTCCGCCGCCAGGCAACGCATCGCGCAAGTCGCCGAATGGATGGAAATCTCCGGTGATCTCGACCGCCAGGTGCGCACCTTCTCCACAGGCATGACCCACCGCCTTGGCCTCGCGCGCGCCTTGCTCCATGGCCCGGCCACACTGCTGCTCGATGAGCCTACGCGCAGCCTCGATCCGCCGGCCGCAGCCGATTTCCGCAAACTGCTCAAGCAGGAAATCGTACAGCGTCGTGGCACCACGCTGCTTTTCGCTTCCCATACCCTCAGCGAAGTTCAGGAAATCGCCGATCGTGTTCTGGTGCTCGACTCCGGCCGCGTCGCCGCTTTTGACACGCCGTCGCGTCTGCCTGCCGCCACCGGAACTGCAACGCTCGAAGCCGCCATCCTGAAACTCGTGCGCCATTCCGCCGCCAGCGAGGAAGTCGCATGACCTTGGCGCGCTCCCTGCGAAAAATCGCCGCATTCTTCTGGCGTGATTTCGCTATCGCCCGCGGCTATCGCGGCGCCCTGGTCCTCGAAATGCTCGAAGCGCTTTTCGGCGTCGCCACCTTTTATTATTTGTCGCGATTCGTGGAGAGTCCCGACCTGCAGCGTGTTCTCCCGCAGGGAAGCAACTACTTCGCCTTTGCGTTGGTGGGCTTCGCGTTTTTCGACTATCTCAGTGTTTCCATCAGCGCGTTTGACACTAGCCTTGAGGAAGCTCGTCAGAATCGAACCCTGGAAGCGCTCCTCGTCACGCAGACTCCTCTACGCATCATCCTCGCCGGCTCCGCGGCTTATCCCTTCGTCACCCTCGCTCTTCGCACTTGCGTCTATCTCGCCTGGGGCTGGCTGTTCTTCGGCTTCTCGCCCCATTCGGCCAATTGGCTGGGCGCCCTCGCGATTCTCGCCGCTTCCGTTCTCGCGTTTGCCGGGCTGGGAATTCTTTCCGCCAGCTACACCTTGCTCTTCAAGCGCGGCAATCCCGCGAAGTGGATCGTCCTCGGGCTGTCCGGGTTGGTTGGCGGCATGATGTATCCCATCAGCGTGCTGCCGCCCGCGTTGCGTTTCGTCGCTCGTCTGATTCCCGTCACCTATTCGCTCGAGGGCATGCGCGCCGCCCTCCTAGCGGGTTCGGGCTGGGGCGCGTTGGTCGGACCGATCGTAGCGCTCCTGATTTTCGCGGCCGTGTTGCTGCCGCTCTCCTTTGCCGTCTTCGCCTGGGCGCTTCGCCGCACCAAAATCACCGGAACGCTGACACACATTTAGCGGCAAGAAAGCACGAACGAAGTCTAACGTGCGCACCGGTGGGGTCGGGGAAGTTTAGTCGAACAGGCGGTAGCGAATGATCGAATACAGCGCGGCAAATCCATCGCGCCAGGTGATTTTCTTTCCTTCTTCGTAGCTGCGGCCCGCATAAGAGATGGGCACTTCATAAATCCGCCACTTTTTTCGCGCGATCTTTACCGTTATTTCCGGCTCGATCTCAAACCGGTTCGAGCGCAGCTCCATTCCCCGGATCACTTCGGTCCGAAACACCTTGTAGCATGTCTCGATGTCGGTCAGCTTCAGGTTGGTGACCATGTCCGAAAGCAGCGTCAAAAACTTATTGCCCACATAGTGCCAGAAAAAATGCACGCGCTGCGGACCGCCCAGAAATCGCGAGCCGTAAACCACGTCGGCCCGTTCGTCGAGAATCGGCTCCAGCAGTTTCGGATAATCCCGCGGGTCGTACTCCAGGTCCGCATCCTGGATCAGCAGGATGTCTCCCGAAGCTTCCGCAAACGCCCGGCGCAGCGCCGCCCCTTTCCCTCGGTTCGCATCCTGGAAAAATATTCGCATGTTGTCCAGGCGCAGCGGCCGCCTCGGCTCGCCCACCGCCGCCTCGGGATGCCCCGCCTCCTGCAGCTCCACCAGCGACTCCAGAATCTGCCGCGTCCCGTCGGTCGAGGCGTCGTCCACCACCACAATTTCATACGCCAGCCCCGACGCCTGTACCCGCAACAGTATCTCTTCCAGAAACGCCCGCTCGTTGTATACCGGAATTACGATTGAGACGCGCATCTCCTTCTTCGCCGGCGAAGTCGAAAGCTCCAGCGCCCCGGAGCGTCGCATCTCGTGATCCCAAGGTAATCGTTCGGCCGCCATCACTTTCAGAAGATAGCATGGTACCGGGAGGACCGCGGAACGGATTTACTCGCAGGCAGGCTTGTGCGGTTCGCGCGCGTGCAGTACAGTTTTTTCGCAGTATCGAGGCCATCCTGCGATGAAAGTCCCGTTGCTCGATCTGAAAGGCGAATACGCCGAGCTGCGCGACGAGATATTAGCCGCGGTGGACCGCGTGTGCTCGCAATCCGCTTTCGTCCTCGGCGATGAAGTTGAAGCCTTCGAGCGCGAATTCGCTTTCTTCTGCGGCGCCAAACACTGCGTGGCCATGAACAACGGCACCGCCGCTCTCCACGTTGGCCTGCTGGCGCTCGGCGTTCAGCCGCAGGATGAAGTCATCACTACTCCAAATACTTTTCTCGCCACCGCCGAAGCCATCACCTACTGTGGCGCGCGGCCCGTCTTCGCCGACGTCGATCCCACCACCGCGAATCTCGATCCGAAAGAAGTTGAAGCCGCTGTCACGCCCCGCACCCGCGCCATCCTTCCCGTGCATCTATATGGCCGCCCCGCCGCCATGGACGAACTGCGCGAGATCGCCGCGCGCCACAAACTCAAAATTCTCGAAGACGCCGCCCAGGCTCACGGCGCTCGCTATCGCGGCCGCCGCGTCGGTTCGCTCGGCGACGCCGCCATCTTCAGCTTCTATCCCACGAAAAACCTCGGCGCTTGCGGCGAGGGCGGCGCTCTCACCACTGACGACGACGAAATCGCCCAGTTCGCCCGCGCCGCGCGCAACCATGGCCAGGCCGCTCGCTACCATCACGATTTCATCGGCTTCAATTACCGCATGGAAGGATTGCAGGGCGCGATTCTCCGAATCAAACTCCGCCTCCTCGACGGTTGGACCGCCAAGCGCCGCGAAATCGCCGCCGCTTATCGCCGCTTACTGGCAGGTGCCCGTCTCGAAATGCCGGAAGACGATCCCCGCGACGAGTGCGTCTATCATCAGTTCGCGATTTACGTCGTCAATCGCAACGCCACAATGGCGCAGCTCGCCGAGCGCGGTGTGGACTCGACCGTGCATTACCCCATCCCGCTCCATCTCCAACCGGCGTTCTCAGCGCTCGGATATCCGCGCGGCAGTTTTCCCCGCAGCGAGGAAGCCTGCGAGCGCGTGATGAGCATCCCGCTCCATCCGCGTCTCACGAACGAGCAAGTGCACTTCGTAGCCGAATCGGTTCAGGAAGTGCTGAAGAAAAAGTAGCGCGGGCCCCATGCCGTCCGGCGTCGGGGAATTTCAAAGCGAATTCTCAGCAATAATTCTTAGATGCGCGAATCGCGCTCTCAACCGTCCCAACAACCGCGCAGGTCAATCGCCCGCCCGATTGCCCGGGCGTTCTCCGGGCTCGGTCATTTCGCGCGCCGGCGGTTGCACGAATCCTGCCACTCCCGCCGCGGTGGCTGCGCGCTCGCGCAGCGTCTGCGCCAGACCTTCGAAAAGCCTCGAGCAGGAATCGCGCAACGATTGATCGGCCGAGCGGATCAGCGACTCGATCGAATTCTGTCCGTGCTCGTTAAGCCGCCTCACCGAGGAGATCACCCACGAATCGCCCGTCGTTTCCAGCCGTTCCTGGTATTTTCCGGCGGCGTTGGCGCTCAGCGTCTCTAGCTGCCCCACCCATTCCTGTTGGTGCGTATCGCGTTCGGCCCGATAGCGGTCGTGTGCTGCCGCGAAATCCGCCGCCAGATCGGCCCGTCCGGCTGCGATGCTTTGCTCGATTTGCCCGGCCATCTGCGCGTGGAATCCATCCAGTGATGTTGCCACCGTCGTTTCCATCGTTCGCAGCAGATGCTGCGCGGAGAGTTCCATCTCAGCCGCGCGCTGCTGTAGCGCCGCCTGGCTCGATGCCGAAAATTCCTCGGCCTTGCGCTCCGAAATTCCATGCAGCACCTGTCCAAACGATGCCGCCGCCGCTTCGCTCGCCTGCTCGATCTGCGTCCGCGATCGCTCCACCATCTCGCCGGCGAACTGATCCACGCGCTCCTCGGCCCGCGCGATTTGCGCCGCCGATTTTTCCTGTAGCCCAGCCTCGAACTTGTTCGCCGCCAGCGACGCCTTTTCTTCAAACGAGCTTCCGGCCGTCGCCAGCGTCTGCTCCACCAGCACCTGCAGCCGCGCCCGCGCCTCTTGCTGAAACCATTCCGAAGCCCGCCCGATCGACTCCGCCGCGGCGTGCGAGGCACGCACCCCGCTCGCGTCCAACTCGTCGGTCCATTTCCCCAGTGCCTCCTTCCGCGCCGCTTCGAAATCGCTGCGCAACGCGCCCAGGGTCGCGCCCATCTGCGTCGCGGCCTCGCGTTGACTCTGTTCCGAAATCTGCCTCAGCCGTTCGCGATGCAGCCGCAGGCTATCCTCGGCCTGCACTTCGCGCGCCTTCAATTCACGGATCAGTTCCGGAACCCGCTCCAGATGCGGCGCCAGCAGCGAATCCAGTTCCGTCGAAGTCCGCGCCACGAATAGCTGCCCCAGCGCGTCCAGCGCCGGCGTCGCGCGCTGCGTCAGATTCGCCGTTAATGCTTCGGCGCGCCGGTTCAACTCCGCCGACTGCGACTCCAAAATTTGTTCCAGCCTCCGGTTCAGCTCGTTGAGCGCGTCGTGGCTCGCCGCTTCCAGCTGCACCGAATATTCCTTCATCCGGCTCGCCGACATCTCGATATCCGCCAGCGAAAATCGCGCCCGCGTCACTTCCTCTTCCAGCGCCGACTTGGTCGTCGCAAAGGTCTCCCGCGCTTCCGCCGAAGCCTGCGCCACCGGATGCTGTAGCTCCGCGAAACGGTCCGTCATCCGTTGCTCGGCCGTCCGCAAAATCTCCTGCGAGCGTTCCGAAAGCTGCGTCACCAGCCGGTGCGCTCCCGAATCGAGCGATGATTGCAGTAGCTCGTTCCACTGCGATTGCGCCACGGCCATTTCGCCCGCCAGTTGCCGCCGCCATTCCTGTGTCGCCTCGCTGTCCGTCGCCCGGCTTGCGTCGCCAGAATTCCGAATCGTTGGCCGCGAAGCTTCCGCGGCTTCCGCCGCCAAGCGCGCCTGTGCCAGTCGGCTCGACGCTTCCTGCGCCGCGCTGCCTTCAATTCGCGCCGTCTGTGTTTTTTTCTCCAGGTCGGCCAGCACTTCGCGTGCCGCCGTCAGATTCTGCTCGAACTCGGTTCGCAGGCCGGTCAGAAATTCCTCCTGCCGCGCCGCCAGATGTGAGGAAAGTTCCGTGCGCGCGACGGTCTGCGCTTGCTCGATCTCATGGCGCCAGCTATCCAAAAACTCCCGCGCCGCCGACGTTTGCCTCTGCTCCGTCTCCACCGCCGCGCGGCGCATTTCTTCGCGCGACTCGCGCGTCGCGGCCGCCACCGCTTCCCGCGCCTGCCGCTCCACCGCCGCGTTCAATTCGCGCAGCAGCGGCGGGCGCTCCCCGGTCTCCATTGCGGCGGAAAAGGCCGGGGCGTTCGAATCTGCGGGAGAGGAATTCGTCATGTGCGTCACCAATTCTTCCATGAAATTTTTCAGAGATGCAGGAATAGCGCCTGCTTCCGTTCGGCGCGCCTCCCCGAAATCGATTTCGGCGAATACCTTTGGCGCCGTCGAAAATGCCGCGGCCGCGCTCGTCCAATCTTCCGGCGGTGCGTCCACGCCCCACACGTTTCGCGGGCTTTCCAGCTCCACCGCGATCTGGAAATAATCGCGGATCGAATGCGGCCTCTGCACCCACGCCACGCGCGCCCGTACCGACGGCCGGTCCGGCGATTTCGGCAACTCGATCGTCACCCAGGAATTGCGCGGCAAATGATGCTTCGAGGTATAGCGGCAGCCATGCAGGTTGTAATTTACCGTGGACGTTGGCTCGTCGAACGGCTGTCCCAGCAGGTCCGTGCCATGCACGATCAATGGCATCGCACTGGATAGACGTTCGCTTCGTCGCCGTTGCGTGCTGATTTGGTTCAAGGCGTGATCGGGCACGGCTTACCTCGAGAGGAACGTCGAGAGAATATCACTGACCGCATCGCCGGTCGAGAGCGGAAACGGTGGAAAAAAAGCGCACCCGCGCAAAAACAAAGATTTAATTCCGTCCCAATCGAATCGCCGCATTTCCCGCGAAAAATCCGCCATCGTCAGCAGCCCTGCATCGCGGGTTTCGCGTCCCTTGCGATTCGATCGTTACCCGCCTGGCGCACCGCAAAAAATGGGCTCCCTGCCCGCAACCTCTGGGGAGCCTTCGCCTTCTTCGCTCGCGCCCGAGCGGCGCCATCCACTAAAATAACTTCGTGCCAGCCTATTTCTTCTTCGGCCTTTTCCCGATCTCCGTGCTCTCGCCGCCCGCCAATTGCGCGATGCCGTCGCCAGCTTCCTTGCACAGCTGGGCGTACGGCCCTGTCGGCGCCGCGGCTACGCACTTTTGGTATGCCTCCACCGTCCCGGGTGGAACAATGTACGTCATCTTGTCGCCTTCCTGCTTGGTGCTAATCGTGCCGGAAAGCGCGCCACCCAGCAGATACCAGCTTTGCGCGTCTTTCGGATCGGCTTGAGTCGCCTTTTGCATTGGCGTCACCGCCTGCGCCAGCATTCCCTTGTTGCTCAGCACGATCCCGATGTTTTTCCAGCACATTGCCGCCAGCGTCGGGTCGGCGGCCACCGCTTTGTCGCAATCCGCCGCCGCATCCGCCAGTTTCTGCTCCTGCACCTTGGGATCGGTTGCTTCCGCACCGTCGTGCGCCAGGTTGGTGCTCTCTCTCGCGTAATATGGCGGCTGTGGCTGCAGCGTGATCGCCTGCGCGAACGCGTTCGCCGCGTCTCCGTAGCGCCCCGCTCCCTCATAGGCGTCGCCCAGGTGCGCCCAGATCAGCGCGTGGTTCTTGACCTCTTTTTCTCCCGCTGCCTTTTCCGCTTGCTGGAACTCGGTGACCGCTGTCGCGTAATCCGCGCTCAATTTTTGTCCTATCGCAGTCTTCTGGTCCGCCGTCGCTGTCGCCAGTTGCGCTTTCAGCGGCGCCGCATCGTTCATCGCGTTCAGACCGTTGGTGAAATGCTCTTTCATCATCTTGAAATTATTTTCCGCTTCCTCTTTCTTCTTCTCGGCGTCCGGGTTGGCCACCTCGGACTTCGCGATCAACTCCTTGAAATTGCATACCCAGGTGTTTTCCTCACCCTGTTTCACCAGAGTCTTTTCCGTGTAATTGATATTGTCCTTCTCGCTCACCACGGTGACCGTGTACACGCCTCCCGCCAGCCCCAACTGGATGAATTTCCCGCTCTTGTCCGTCTTCAGCGTATACGTCTGGCCGGTTTGCGGGTTCGTCACCTTGATCGTCACGCCCACCCACGGATTGCCGTCCTTGTCCATCACCTGGCCGTCCAGCCGGCTGTCGTTCTGCGCGTATGCCGCCAGAGCCAGCATGAAAATCAGAGCCAACGCTCCGCAGATGGGTATCAATCGTTTCATCGAAATTCTCCTCCTGGAGTATCGAATGTCATGTGGCCGGTCCGTCTGCCTCTGGCCCAGCCTAAATCCAAAATGTGTCTGCTGCGGTCGCGCGTGCCACAGTGCGAAACTATCGCATATTCAAGTCGCGGCGGATTCAAAATTTTCGCCCGCCCACGTTCACCCTCAATCGCCGCTCACGGACGGTATGTCGCCGCCGTCACGTCTGACTCCCACACCGTAATGCTCGCCACCGCCGCGCCGTTCGCCGCCGCCGGCAGTTGCCGCGATGTCTCATCGAAAATATAGCGCGCGATGTTTTC
>JBAVQT010000452.1:0-9824 GCA_049694295.1 Candidatus Acidiferrales bacterium | reverse complement strand
GTGTTTCGGTAAGGTCGCGGGAACAGTACGGGCACCGGTTATTGAACGTGCTTCGAACAAGCTGTTCGTATTGTTCGCCATCAACTCTTACGGACCACTCTTGGCTGATCTTGCGACTCAATTCGTGAAGAAACATGCTCACCAGCTTGTTCGCTACGTCTGATTTGGCCCTCCTCGTTGCAGAGCGGAGTTGGAAGGTGGCATCCCTCACGCCTTTTCGTCTCCGAGGAGCCAATTGACGCCAACTCCGAGCGCCTTTGCGAGAGCCTTAAGTTCGTAGTCGAGCACGTGACGGTGATTGTTTTCGATTTTGGCGATTGCGGCTCGGTCGAGCTGAATGCCGACTCGAGCGAGTTTCCCAGAAAGGGCATCCTGCGTTAGGACCGGCTTGCAGCCCCGCCGGGCTTCAGCCACGCGCGCGCCAACTATATTTTTCGGTAATTGCCTCTTGATCACAGCGGGAGACTACCTTTTGTACAAGCTGAAAATGTTCTAAACTAGAACACTGCGATGGGCGTGCCTCCGAGAGGAAATCTATGTCCACGATGAAAAGAACGACATTGCGGTTGCATCGGACGAAGACGACGCGAAGGCAGGAAAAGCTGCCGTGGCCGGGGTTGAAGGCTAAGGACCACCTGACTCGGGTCGTAACCAGAGCGGTGAAGGAGGCCTGGGAAACAAGAGAAAGTTTTCGGGGTGAACAGTCGGCCAGGACCAGTTCCCGCCGCACGCTGCCTCAATGAATTGTCACGCTCGGGAAATCCTCGCCGTGACGAAACTGCTCGGACAATCGAACGCGGAAGTCCAAATTGAATCGCAGTATGGTGAACCGTCGGCGTAATTATCGGCGATCTTGATTCCGGGAATTCAGATGCGCATGGGCATTACGACATAGCGGTAGCGAGAGGAGTCGCTGGCTATGGGGCGCAGTTGGCCTGCGGATTGGTCGTCTTTTAGTTCGAAGCTGATCGGGCCGTCGGCGGCGGCGCCTAGAAAATCGAGTAGATATTGAGCGTTGAAACCGATGGCAATGGGATCGCCATTGAATTCCTTGTCGATGGCTTCCTTGGCTTCGCCGTACTCGGGGCTGGAGGCGGAAATTTCGATGCCTTCCTTGGCGAGCGTGAACTTGACGGCGTGCGAACGCTGGTCAGCAAGCTGGGAAACGCGGCGCAGCGCGTCCTGCAGTTCTGCACGTTCGAGGACCACGGTCTTATTGGCATCGCGAGGAAGCACGGCTTCGAAATTTGGAAATTGCCCGGTAAGTTTGCGCGAAGTGAGCAGGCGTCCGCCGAATTGAAAAAAGAGATGGCTCTCGTCCTGCGCGAATTCTATTGCAGCGTCATCTCCGGATTCCGCGGCCAGGCGCTGGATTTCGGTCATGGCCTTCTTGGGAACAAGAACGCGCGTTTCCGCGCCGAAGCCCTCGAATTTGTGATCGGTCTCAATCATCGCGAGCCGATGGCCATCGGTGGCAACCATGGCGAGCGAGCCGGGCTTGAGCACCAGTAGGGCGCCATTGAGCGTGTAGCGCGATTCTTCGAGCGAGATAGCGAACGTGGTCTTGGTGATGGCGTCGGCCAATAGCTTTGCAGGAATCTTCACCAGGGCGTGCGGAAAGGCCGGCAGCGCGGGGAAATTGTCCTTGGACATGCCGACGAGCTTGTAATTCTTGCGGTCGCTGGTGATATGCACCCAGTGATTTTCCTGCAGCTTAAACTTAATTTCGCCGTCGGGCAGTAACCGAACCAGTTCGAGAAGTTTTTTCGCGGGGATGGTACCGGCGCCTTCTTTTTTGACCTTGGCTTCGCAGGACGTGCGAATTGAAAGCTCGAGGTCGGTAGCGGTGATAATGAGGCGGCTGCCTTTGGCTTCGACCAGAAGATTGGAGAGGATCGGGATAGTCGTCTTGCGCTCGACGACACCTTGCGTAAGGTTGAGCTCTTCGAGAAGGTCGAATTTCTTTACGCTGAATTCCATCAGAGGCAGTCCTCGCAATCATGACGGTGGCTTTGTGCTGTGGCTACTGTACTGCTTTTCCTTAACTGAATAAAGATTATAGAACACCGTAGTAGCCGCCGGAGCTGTGGATAATGAGGAAAACTTCCGAAGATGTGTGGCGTGGGCGCGATGCGATGTTCGGTGTCTTGTGGAACGCTTCGCGCGGCGGTGGATAAGACCGGCGCGAAGAGGGCGCGGCAAACCCGCGAAGGGCGCGGAAGATTTCTTGCACAGTTTGTACACAGACGATGGACAGGAAACCCACAGGGACAAATATTTGCTCCGGGGTGTGCGGATTTTTGGATCGTCAAAACCAGCGTCAGCACGAGAAAGCGGCGACAATCGCCCCGCTCAGAATGAGCCTAGGCGTTGCGCCGTAGGGAATCAGGCGAAGGAGTCGAGGAGTCGGTTGATGGTTTTGTTCAGGTCTTTGTCGGTCTGGCGAAGGAGCTCGATCTTCTTGATCGAGTGCAGGACTGTGGTGTGATGCTTGTCGCCGAACTGGCGTCCTATTTCGGGCAGCGACGCGGAAGTCAGTTGCTTGACGAGGAACATGGCGACCTGGCGCGGATACGCAATAACCTTCGAATTGCTTTTCATCTTTAGGTCTTGCGCTCGCAGACCAAAGTGCTCCCCCACACGTTTCTGAATCTGCTCGATGGTGACTTTCTTTTCCTGCGTCTCGATGATGTTGCGAAGCACCTGTTGGGCCGTGGGGAGGTTGACCAACGCGCCGGTCAGCGAGGCATAGGCCATCAGACGAATCAACGCTCCTTCGAGCTCGCGGATATTGGACTTGATCGCTCGCGCGATGTATTCGGCGACTTCATCCGGCAAATGGACGCGCTCGTTGTCCGCTTTTTTCTGCAGGATGGCGATTTTGGTTTCGAGATCGGGCATCTGGATGTCGGCGATCAGGCCCCACTCGAAACGAGAACGGAGTCGCTCCTCAATCGAGGAGATTTCCTTGGGGGGGCAATCCGAGGAAATCACGATCTGCTTCTGCTGATCGTAGAGCGCGTTGAAAGTGTGAAAGAACTCTTCCTGGGTGCGCTCGGCGCGGGCGATGAATTGGATGTCGTCGATCATCAGGACATCCATGGTGCGAAAGCGCTCCCGGAAAGCGGGCATGCGCTCGAAGCGGATCGAAGAAATGACTTCATTGGTGAATTTCTCCGCGCTGATGTAAGTGAGCCGCAGCGCGGGATTGCGTTTCTTGAGGGCGTGCCCGATCGCCTGCATCAAGTGAGTCTTGCCGAGACCCACACCGCCATAAAGAAATAGCGGATTATAGGATTTGGAGGGCTGCTCCGCGACCGCCTGAGCGGCAGCGTGGGCAAACTGGTTCGAGGAGCCGACGATGAAAGACTCGAAAGTGTAGCGCGGGTTGAGTTGGTGCGCGACGGAATCAAAATCGAGCTTGGCTTGCGGCGGCGCAGCAGCGGCCGAACCGGGGAGCTCAGCTTCAACGCAAAGGAATTCGAGGCGGAGATGTGGTTTGCCGATCTCGTCGAGCACGGCCTGCAGGATTTCGCCGTAGGTTTCGGTAAGGCGCTTGGAAAAGAGTTTGGTGGGAACGCGGACCAGAAGATGGTCGTCTTCGGCGCGATCCTGCCGGGTCGGCCGGAACCAAGTGGCAAAGCTATGAGGGTTCACGCGACGTTCAGCGTGCTGCAGAATCTTGTCCCAAAGGTTCATGAAAGCGAATCCGCCCCTGCTGCAATTTCCACCGATGTGGAAATGCTGTGGAAAAACATCCCGGCTAGCTTGGGATCGATTTGATCAGGTCGTTCAGGTCCAATTCCGCAGTTTAGCGCCCCGCGCCTGCGGCCGATCGAGAAACCATTGCATTTCCGATGCGAGAGAAACGCGAGGCCGGATTCTGCCTAAATGCAGCGTGACTAGCAAGAGAAAATTATGCGAAGCGCAGTCACGCGTTTCACACTTAATTCACAGTTTTTCCACAGACGAAAAAACTGAAAAAATTCATTGCAAACCCGCGGAAATCTCCGGAAACGATCGAGGAAAAAATTATCACGCAAAAATCTCAACTGATCGCGCGAGTTAAAATTGCAAACCAGGCCACAAAACAAGGCTGAAATGCAAGGTAGCAGGCGGCCGGAGGACGTTTCCAGCTCATCTATGCGAATCCAGCGGCGACGAAAAGCGCGCTGGCAATCTTGCGCGCAGAGCCAGCGAGAGAATTATTGCTGCTGTGGTGCGGATGAGGGTTTGGTGCCAGCCGGCGTGACTGGTTGTGCCTGGACCGCCGTGCGCGGATTGGCAGAGGCTGCAGCGGGATTCTTGTCTGGGCGGGCCAGCTCGAAAATTCCGCGCATGTCCGTGCCGATTAAAATCCGATTCGGCTCCACCAGGACCGCGCTGATATCGAGCGGCGCGCCGTCGGGAGTGGAGATGTAGTAGGAGCCCAGGTAGGAGCCGCTGCGATCGAAGTGCACCAGCGACGTGCCGACGGCCGTCCAGATCTCCTGCGTGCCGGGTTCGACGCCGACAGCGGTGATGACTGGTTTATCGAGGTCCGGCGCGCCGTGATGATCGAGGTTCACTTTCACTATGCCGGTGATGTTGTACATCCCTAGGCCGTAGCGGCCGTGCGGTCCGAAATGGTCATGCATCTCTGGACCGGCCCCGCCGCTGGGGTGCCCGGTCGCACCACCGGCGGCGGGCGCAGGCGTGATCGGCGTCCCCGCCGCGGACGCGGACTGACCATTTTGCGATATCCCTCGATTGTAAAATCCGCCGCCGAACCCGCCTGGAAGAAAGGTGCCTCCTGCGAGACCAAATCCTCCGCCCAGCAGCGCGCCTTGGCCGAAGCCCATGCCGAAGCCGCCGCCCATCATTCCCATACCGCCCATGTGACCACCACGCATGCCGCTGCCACTCGCACCGTTCATGGAAAGGTTAGTGTTACTAGAGGAGGCGGAACTGTCGGACGTGTTCCATTCTTCGAGACCGGGAAGATCGGAATCGTCAGAAGAATCGCCGTTGGACAAATCTTGCGAACTGAATTGCAAGGCAGCATTGAGCGCGTCGGAATCCGAACTGCTCGTGCTGGAGCTGGAAGACGATCCGTTTTTCGCTCCGGAGCCAGATTTGCTCTTGTCGCCGACGTTGCCGTGAGCGCGACCGAGACCCAGGCCCAGATGAAAATCTAGCGTACCGGCCTGATAACTGCCCTGCCCGGAAACTGAGCCACCGCGCATTCCTCCGGGGCCGCCGCTCGCGCCACCGGAACTGTCCCCCATGCTGCCGCCGGCCATGCCGGTGGATAGCAGGCCTTCCATGGCGCTCTGGCCGCTCACAGGGCCGCCACCCATGCGGCCGGCAAATCCAGTTCCCATGCCGCCGCCGAATTGGACGTCACCGGTATTGCCAATCATGGTCCAGCCGGTCATCTGATCGGACATGTTCATCTGCATGAAACTGACACCGACCTGCACGCGATCATCTGGCGCGTAATGCTGATACTGCACAAACTCGCTGGCTGGGACGGAAGCCTCGGCGGACGAGTAACCGAAGCGGTCGTATTTCCGAAGCGTGGGATCGGGCAGAGAGGTGAAAGCAAAATAAATGTTGCCGGCCGAATCGCCGGAGACGCGGCCAATATTCATTAGCGCGGTGGCGTCGGATGCCGGACGCGAGTCCAAGTTTGAGTCTGCGTCCGCGCTGGTATCCACTCCCGCGTCGGAAAGATCGCCGAAGCTACGCACCAGAGCTCCGCGCTGGTCGCGGATTTCGACCAGATGTTTGGGACGCAGAGAGCAGACGGCAAATTGGCCGCCGGAAAGCGCGACAATGGAAGTGGGAGCGAAGACGGGAATCTTCGCCACCAGAGAGCCATTAGGGAGGAAAATTTCGACGGCGTTCGCGCCACGGTCGGCCACCAGCACGCGGCCCGTCGAATCGAGATCGAAATCCTCGGCGTAGACGATTTTTGCGTTGGCGGAATTGGGGCTGGGAATGCGGCCGATGAGTTTGCCGTCAGCCGATAGCACCAGAATGGAGGTAGCCGGACGCGCGAGAACGTAATAGTGGCCGGCAGCGTCACGTTTTATGGCGGAGACGCCGGTGCCCACCTCCGGAAAGATGCGAGCCTCGGCGTGCGTGACTTTCTGGATTCCCTGTGCGTGAGAAGGCCAGGGCGCAAGAACACAAGTCACCCAAAGCAGCAGCAAGGCAGCGGCTGGGAACCGAGCAGATTGGATGCAGCGCCACATAAAAGCCGAAATCTCTGTCACCCCCGACAGATAACAAGAAAGGATGCCGCCTGTCGCCACTGCGTTGCTCGGATTGCTCGCCGTCGGCAAGAGCAGGCAAGTTTCGCCTGGCTTTCGCGTCCTCGGCAGTCCCTTCGCGCAGCTTTCCGTGAGTAGAGACGGATAGCAGCGGCGAGAGGTTTCACCAAAGAGACAATACAGCGAAGCGCTATCGGGCGCCCGACCAGCCGTCACAAGATTCAATCCAGCCGGAAATTGAGCCGTTCGATGGAGCGCGCATGTCCGGATGATTCGTCGACATCCACTAGGACAGAGTTCATTTGAATATCTCCCTCGGCCACGGCGAAGCGCGTGGGCATGGCGTCGAGGAACCTTTGAATGATCGGACCTTTTTCCATTCCGATGACGGAATCATGCGGGCCGGTCATGCCCACATCGGTGATGTACGCGGTGCCCCCGGGGAGCACGTGATTATCGGCGGTGGCCACGTGTGTGTGTGTGCCGACGACGACCGAGACTTTGCCGTCCAGGTACCAGCCCATGGCTTGTTTTTCGGAGGTGGTCTCGGCGTGCATATCCACGAAGATGACTTTGACATGCGCGGGAATTTTACGCAGGAGGTCGAGCGAGGCGCGAAAGGGATCTTCAATAGGAGTCATGAACGTGCGCCCCTGCAGGTTGAGGACGGCGTAGGGAACGCCCTTTTTCTCGCCTAGGTAGAGGCCGCTGCCGGGCGAGCCTTCGGGAAAATTAGCCGGACGCAGCAGGCGCGGCTCGTGCGGAAAGAATTCGAGGATCTCCTTGCGATCCCAGATGTGATTGCCGCCGGTGATCACTTCAATGCCCGCGGTGAAAAGTTCCTCGGCAAGTCGCGGAGTAATGCCGAATCCGGACGCGGAATTTTCGCCGTTGGCGATGCAGAGATCCACCTCGCGCTGCACGAGAATGTCCGCCAGGCGGTCACGAACAATCTTGCGGCCGGGCGAACCGACGATATCGCCGATGAACAGAATTTTCATGGATGCGCGATGGGTAGGCGGCTGGGCGCGCGAAGAGGAGTGCAGGAGCGGTCCACTTCGCCGTGCGTAGCTAGGCCCTGAACCCCACGAAAAAGTGGGTGCCCTGCGCCTGCTTTAAGGCTATCCCGAAAAAATCGGGGCGGCACAAGGGCAGGACGACGCGAGCTCCCGGGGATCCAGTGTTGGTTCAATAGGCTTTCGCAGCGTCACCTGCGTCGCAGGCCGACTCCCGGAAATATTGTAGCAAAAATCGCGCTCCACGCGACCGGCCGGAAGGCGAGTAGGTTGCCGCGCGACCGAAATTGGGGCCCGGCCGGTGGAAATGGAAACGAAGCCGCCAGCCGGTCGAAGTCGGGTCAATTGCTAACTAGAAGAAGAATTTGACGCCTGCCTGAAGGAGACGGGGCGGCGCGGCCCCGATCACCTCGCCGAACGTGCCGCTGTCTATATTTCCATCTACGGCTTGAGGCCCGAAAAATTGAGCGTGGTTGAAAACGTTGAAGCCTTCAAGACGGAACTGGAGGGACTTCGACTCAGTTACCCGCACGTTTCTGAGCAGCGCCATGTCGTAGTTGTCCATGCCGGGGCCGTAGAAGAAGCGTCGCTTGGCCGTGCCCGGAGTGCCCAGCGCGTTCTCGGGAAATTGAGATGTGTTGAAATAGGGCCGCCCATTGCGCGGATTCGAGTTCAGATTGAGGGGGCCGCCCATGTAGTCTGGCTCGTCCACGCCAAAATTGTTGATGCCATTTGGTTCGGCGCCAAGCAGTGAATTGTCCCCGAAGTTGATTAGCGTCACGGGAAGTCCGCTGCTGAAACGGGTGATCCCGGAAAGCTCCCATCCTTCCGTCCAACGGTTGGAAGCGCGGAAGAGTTGCGCGATTGGCAGCCGGTAGTTGTAACTCACCACGAAGTTGTGTTTCACGTCAAAGGCGGAGAGTGCCTTGCTCAGTGTAGGATCGAGCGGATTGACCGCCTCGCCGATGTTCGAGGACTGATCCTGGGATTTGCTGAAGGTGTATCCCGCCAACACGTCCAGGCGTTTGCTGTTGTGGCGGAAAATAACCTGCAGCGCGTTGTAATTGGAATTGCCGATCGTCGCTTGGTTGGCATTGCTGCCGAAGCTCGATCCCAAAGGGCCGCGCGTGCCTTGATACACGTGCCCGGTGGCAGTGGTGTAGGCCGTGTCTTCGCCGAATGGGCCGCAGGGAGTTTGTCCCGGCGCGAGATTGGCGGGATCGCTCAGAGTTAAGCAGAGTGATGGATCGCCCGGATTCGCTTCCTCGAGCACCAGAAGCCGATGCCCCTGTGTCCCCACGTAATTCACGCTAAGCACCGTGCTGGCTCCAAAGCCGCGCTCGAGCGAAAGCATGTACTCTTCCGTGTACGGAATGCGGTTGGTGGTCGGGTAGTTCGGCAGCCCGGTGATGGGTTCGAACTGCGACCAATCCACATTGTTGTCAGGATGTTTCGCGCTGGAATTTAACGGCGCCAGCGTGACGGGAAAATACTGACCGAGATTCTGGCCGCTCGCAGCGGTGACAAACGGCGTCGAAAATAGCGGTGGTGCCGGACTCGTATATGTAGTTCCGTAGGGCGCGTTGGCGCTCATCACGCCCATCGTCAGAGCTTCGATCGCCGTGTAAAACATTCCGTAGCTCGCACGGATGCTGGTCTGGCCCGGTCCGCCCAGGAATTTGGACCGCACCCCCTTGCCCGAAGAATTTGGTGACCAGGCTAGGCCGACGCGCGGAGCGAAATCGCGATTGCCAGGCCGTCCCAACGTTCGTGGCACGCCCGGATCGCTGGGGTAAAGGATGCCGGCCGGAGCACCTGGAAAAACCACCGACTGCTTTCCGGCCGCAAACGTGGCGATCTGATTGTACTTTTCATACCAAGGCTCGATGCGATCCCACCGCAGGCCATAGTTGAATGTGAAGCTGCGCGTCACACGCCAGCTATCCTGCGCGTAAAGGCCGGCGTATTTATTTCGGCCGTAAAAAGGTTGCAGCTGGCTCTGATTGTATTGACTCGGAACTCCCAGTAGGAAGTCGGCAAAATCTGAGCCTGTTTCGGTCCCAAAGAAAAGGAAGCTCCCGTTGAACTGGGCGATGGCGTTCACGTTTATCTGATCGTAGTGAAATTCTCCGCCGAATTTGATGGTGTGGGTGCCGATCACCTTGGAAAAATTGTCCAGCCATTGGAACGTGTTGCCCGCCTGTTTCAGTTCATTGGTATTGGTGCCGACGGTGAAGCTATTGAAGCCCACGCTTTCCACTCCCTCGGTTTTTGGCGAGAGCGCCACGATCCCCGGAGTTCCCGGCCCAACTTCGAAACCCTGTGACGTCAGGCTGACTCCCACACCGCCGATCGGCTTGCCGAGATCATTCGCGTCACGCATATAGCTGAAGTGAAATTCGTTCACGGCAGTCGCGCTGAGCGTCTTTGTGTCGCCCAGCTCGAGCAGTTGCGCGCGGCCGGTGTAAAGCGCGTTGAAGCCCGGAACGTTGGCGCCGCCCTGAGCGATGGGATATGGATTGTTCTGTGACCAGTCATCGAGAAAATAATA
>JBAVQT010000451.1:0-15841 GCA_049694295.1 Candidatus Acidiferrales bacterium | reverse complement strand
CACCGGGGGTCCTAGGGGCATATTTTGCCTCTCAGACGCTCCTCCGGACGGTCTTCAACCGCAGGAAGGGGAGCCACCCGTATGGGGAGGGTACCGGCCTGCGTCCAGAAACCGGCACCCGAAAAATCGCCGGACGGGAAACACCTGGGGCCAGTTTCGGCGATTGCTTTGCGGCACCACCGGAGCGCAACCGCGGTATGCCCTCCGGATTCGTCTACATACTCAGGATTTCGTTGCGGAATCGTCGCCGCGCAGTCGCTCGTACTTCGCATCTAGCAGACGGTTTATTTCCCGGATGAGATCGCGCAGTTTCTCAGGGTCTTGTTCTTTGGAGGCCTGTTCGCAGAGTTCCAGCCACCGTTCCCGATTTTCTCTCAGCATAGCTCTTGCCGATCGCCGCTCTTACCGATCATCGACGGCCTCGATTCACCCCGCTCGCCCCACTCATCGTGCGGCCAAATGCCGGGCCTCGCTGTCACTGCCGCTGCATTTCAATTCTCCGAGGGGCCTGTTAAGCGCGTCTGGTGCGTTCGCTGCGCGGCAGCGCCGTCGAGATGGCCGGGAAAAGCAATCACTTCAGCCCCAGCACGCCGTTGAACTGCTGGATCACCATGTAGCATTCGCAAGCCGAGCTCTCGAGCCCCGCGCGATTCAGAATCTCCAGCGCGCCGCGACGGTACTCGATGATTTTCTTTCTCTGCAGAATTTTGGCGGCCACGCTCACGCTGGGGCGGTCCGTCCCCAGCATGGTCGCAAGAAAATCGTGAGTGATCGGAAGGGAAGTGGAATCCACGCGATCGGCGGCCATCAGCAGCCATCGTGCCAGACGCTCACCCGCATCGTGCAAGCGGTTGCAAGCCGCCGTCTGCGCCATCTGCATGCCCAGAATCACGGCGTAGCGGCTCAAGGCCATCTGCAAACGCGGCGCGGACGCCAGCAGCTTGGGGAAGGCGCTGACCTTGGCTCTGAAACCGTCGCCGGGAATCTGTACCACGTGGCGGAGTGGGCATTTCGTCAGCCCCACCGCTCCGGCCATGCCGGTCACACCTTCGTTGCCAACCATGCCGGCTTCCACTGTTTTTCCGTCCTCCGTGGCGACCACCAGCGAAATCAGGCCACGGTCGGGGAAATAAACGAAATCGAGTTTCTGCGTAGGTTCGTGAAGGATGGAATGCCGGCGGAACTGAAACGGTTCCAGGTAACGCCGGATCAGCCGGTACTCGCCGTCCGGCACGCCGACGAAGATTTTGTTTCCGACAGATTTTCGTTCCGGGCCGGTCACCTTTGGAAGGCCAGCGCGTCGAATATCGAAAGCACGATCTGGTCCTCCCATCCTGAAGCGGTGGAAAGAAACCAGGACTCTAGCGGTTGCTTGCGGGGACTGTCTGTAGGCTGTCGAACACTAGGGCGCTTATCTGAGGCCAAGCTCGCCGTTCAATTGTTGAATAACTCGATAGCACTCGCAGGCGGCCGATTCCAGGCCATGGCGATTGAGGATTGCCACGCTACCGCGGTTGTATTTGATGACCTTCTTTTTCTGCAGCGCGCGGGCGGCCAGCGTGACGCTGGGGCGATCGGTTCCCAGCATGGTGGCGAGGTAATCGTGAGTGATCTCGAGCGTGCCACAGTCCACGCGATCCTGAGCCATCAACAGCCAGCGTGCCAGACGAGGAGCGACTTTGTGGAGGCGGTTGCAAGCGGCGGTCTGCGCCACTTGCATTCCCTGAAGCACGGCGTAGCGGCTGATTCTCTGACGCAGATCGGGAGTCCAAGGGAGCACGGACCGCAGCGCGTCGGCGTCTACTTTGAACGCGTCACCCTCGATTTGCATGACCTCCTTGAGCGGACTCTGCTGCAGGCCGACGGCGATCGAAGTGCCGACCACGCCCTCAAAACCCGCGACGCCCGCTTCGACATCTCTTCCGCCCTTGGTCGAGACCACGATAGAAGCCAGACCGCGATTGAGAAAATAGGCGAAGTGAACTTTTTCGCGTGCTTCGTGAAGCATGGCGTGACCTGGAAGATCGACGAATTCCAGATGGGGACGGATGCGGCGGTATTCGACATCCGGAATCGAAAGGAGAATATTGTTGCCCACCGGCTTCCCGTTGGGGCTGGTTCGTTCGCCCGGCTTACGAACTTGCAGTTGCGTGACGGCCATAATTCCTCTCTCGTGACCACGGGCGCCAGCAATTTAGGGGAAATCCTTCAGGGCCTCTTGCTGGAATTCCTTATATCCGAAACGGTAAATTTTGTTCATACCCTGAAATGGGTATTCCAGGTGACCGGATGCCTTACTTATTGGCACGTTAATCTCCCCGGTGGAATTTGCCGCGCCATAGGAACTCTTTCCGCCTTGACGCTCCCGGCGGGTTTCAGTAGCCTTACGCGTTTCCGGCGCGAATTGAGACGCCGCGTTCCACGGGATAAAAATCATCTCGCCTTCAAATCCTCAAATTTCAACTCACCAAGGCGCCGGGCCTTCCGCATCTCCCGCGGGCGGTTTGCGCCCCAACTGCCTTTCGTTCTGGGAAGTAGTGGCGCAATCGGTGGCCAACGTCGCTCCGGTGGCGACCCCCACGCTGATCATTCCGCTGGTGTTCGCCAGCAGCGGCAACGGAACCTGGCTGGCGTATCTGCTGGCCACCGTCGCCATGCTGCTGGTGACTTATCACATCAACCAGTTCGCGCGGCGCTCGGCTTCGCCGGGGGCGCTGTACACGTTTGTCACGCATGGGTTGGGACCCACCTGGGGAGTGATATCCGGGTGGTCGCTGGTGATCGCTTATATTTTTACCGGCGCGTCAGTCCTTGGCGGTGCGGCAAATTACATTGTCGTGCTGGCGCATCTTTTTTTGCCGTCACGATTCGACCTGGCCGTCGCTGCGGGCTCCATGTTGGTGGCCGCCGGGGCCGCGTGGTGGGTCGCTTCGCGCGATATTCAGCTTTCCACGCGCGCCATGCTGCTCATCGAGTTCACTTCCGTCACGCTGATTCTGATCCTCGCTGCGGTTTATCTGATCAAGAGCGGCCGGCTCGTGGATCGCGCGCAGTTGGGACTCGCGGGCGTCACGCCCGGCGGAATTCGCCTGGGCCTGGTCCTGGCGACTTTCAGTTTCGTCGGCTTCGAGAGCGCCACGGCGCTCGGACACGAGGCGCGCGATCCCCTGCGCTCCATTCCGCGATCGGTGCTGTTCAGCGTGTTTGTGGCCGGTGGATTTTTTATTTTTGTGTCTTACGTCCTGACTATGGCTTTCCACGGCCAGGCGGTGTCCCTCGGCGAATCCAACGAGCCGCTGACCGTCGTGGCTCGCCTGGCGAGAATTCCCGCGTTTGGAATTGCCATTGCCGCCGGCGCGGCGATGAGCGAATTCGCGTGTGCGCTGGCCAGCATCAATGCCGCATCGCGCGTAATCTTTACCATGAGTCGGCATGGGCTGCTCCCGGCAGCGGCGGGCTGGGCCCACGCCTCGCGCTCGACCCCGCATGTCGCCGTCCATGTGTCGTCGTTCATCGTGATTGCCGCCCCGCTGGCGATGCTCTTTTGGCGGATTACGCCGCTCAATATTTTGGGGTATCTCGGATCGCTCGCCACCTACGGGTTTCTGTTTGCCTACGTTTTGATAGCCGTCGCCAGCCCTGTTTATTTGCGGCGGCGCGGCGAATTGAGCGCGATGTCCGTCGGAGTGGCCATCGCGGCGCTCGCTCTGCTGGCCATGCCCCTGGTGGGCGCCGTGTATCCCGTGCCGGCCGCCCCGGCGAATTATCTGCCGTATATTTTTCTGGCCCTCTTGGTGTTGGGCACCGCGCGATTTCTCTACGTGCGTTCCAGGCGCCCCGATATGATTCGCGCCATCGAAAAAGATCTCGCGGCGCCGGGCGGCGCCTAGTCCACGATTCTGGGAAGAGTCCGGATTCGCGCTCGCTGTTCTGGCGCAACGCTCCGGCGACTGCTAAGATCGCCGGGTTGGATTTTGATACATTTCGCGGGCGCGCTGAGGGCGCTCGCTTCTCCGGGACCGTGCCGAAAACTCGCCAGCGGGACTCCAAAGAACGTCGAACCATTTCGCCGAATACTTCGGCCGTGCGCTCGCGGTTTCTCACCGTGGGGCAGACGGCGCGAATCCTGGGGATCAGTCCCTCCACGCTGCGGCTCTGGGAAAACGTGGGCCTGGTCACCCCCGCGCGCAGCGCTGGACGTTTTCGTCTTTACACGCCGGAGTTACTCGAGGTTTTGAAGCGCATCAAATATTTGCACGACGTGAAGCGGTTGAATGTGCCCGGTATCAAGCAGGCGCTCGGTTCAGCCCTGCCTGCGAGAGCCGATGCCGACGTGCGACACACGCCCGATCTCGGTTCAAAACTGCGGCGCATGCGCAAGAGACGGGGATTGAGCGTAACCGAAGCAGCCGGGCGGGCGGGAATTTCCGTGGGCTTTCTCAGCGCCGTCGAGCTTTCGCGCGCCAATGCCTCGGTGGCTACCCTGAGCCGGCTGGCGGCCGCCTACGATACCACCGTGCTCGATCTTTACGACATCGCGCCGCGCTCCAATCGCGTGGTGCGGCCCGATAAGCGCGAAGCTTTGCAAACCCAGTCTGGCGTCCGCATGGAGCTCCTCTCCACCGGAACGAAGATGCTCGAATCCATGCTCATGCGCGTCCCTCCCGGGGCCGGCAGTGACGGCGCTTACACCCATCAGGGCGAAGATTTTATTTACATGCTCGAAGGAAGCCTCGAAATTTGGCTCGATGAAGTCGAATGCTTCGTGCTCGAGAAGGGCGACAGTTTTTGGTTCGAAAGTAATCGCGGGCACCGCTGGTTCAATCCTGCGAATAAAGAAACCGTGATGGTCTGGGTGAATACCCCGCCCACATTTTAGCCCCGGCGTTCCGCTCGATTTTTTCGTCCTGGTTCGTCTCTCTTCATCGTCAATGTCCGGGGGTGTTCGGGAGCGGCGGGTCTGGCCGCGCGGTGCGACTTTAGAGCTTTTGTCGGGCTCGGAGCGGAAGTGGCTGCTGCAGTCTGCAGCAGGTGCAGAAACGCCTGCGCTTCCCGCGTCAGCGGGCGATGTCGCGGATAGATCACGTCGAGATTGCGCCGCAGCGGCTCCGCGTTAATCAGTTCGATGGCCACCAGTTCGCCGCGCGCGAGTTCGTTGGAAACCGCGATCAGCGGCAGAAAGCTCAGGCCCAGCTTGCGCTCGACCATGCGTTTGGCCGCTTCGATGGTCTCCACTTCCAGCACTACGTTGGGCAGCAGTCCTGCGCGCCGGAACAAGCTCTGGCTCAGCGTCCAGTCGCTCGAGCCGCGATCGTAGAATATCAGCGGCCAGGATTCCACCTCCTCCATCTGCACGCGCCGCTTCCCGGCTTGCGCGTGCATTGGATGTCCCACCAGGATGAGCGGATCGTCGCGCAGGGTCATGGTCTCCACTTCGGGATGGTTCAGCGAGCGCGCCACGCCGATGTCGGTCTCGCCATCGAGCACCATTTTTAGCACCTGCATGGAATTGCCGGAACGCAGGCTGACCATCACCTTCGAGTTCGCGGCCTGATAGTCCTTCATCACGTCGGGCAGGAAATACGTGCACACCGAGAGCGCCGCCGCGATGCGCAGGGAGCCCCCGATACTCGGCTGCAGCTCATGCACGGACTGCAGGGCCAGCGCCACGGTGCGCAGCAGCATTTCGGCGTGCGGGCGCAGAGCCTTGCCGGCCGGGGAGATCGTGAGAGTAGACGTGCCGCGAGTGAAGAGACTAACGCCCAGCGAATCCTCGAGCGCGCGAATCCGCGCGCTGACCGCGGGCTGGCTGACGCGGAGAGCTTCGGCCGCGCGGTGAAAACCGCCGTAGCTCACCACAGCAAGGAATGTTTCTACTTGATCTATCTCCATGGCCCACTCCTTGACGCTGCACGCGAACCGCAGAAGATCAAAATTCGACGGGACGCAGGATAACAGACTTCTATCGGTTTGGTAGCTCCAATCAGCTGAATTGATTGGCGCCGGCTAGCACCAGTCTATCAAGTATTTGAATCGGGCGGAATCAGGCGAACAACTCTTACCCGAAAACGCCTGCGCCGCGATAACAACAAGCAACGGGGATCCCGTGCGCTTGGCGGGGAACTTCGCCGCGGCCGCAGCGCCGGGCGTGACTCGCGAGTCAACTCGCGATACAGTGCTGTGATCGTTGAAAGGCAAGAGTGCCGGGAAGGGCCTGGGGCAGAGTTCCTCGAATGGGCCGCAATCGCTAAAGGGGAGGTTTTGTCGATGGCGCAGATCGCGCAGGTCGCCGAGTGGGACGGGGTGTTTCGTCGGCTGATGGGGCAGGCTCCGGAGGCTTTCGCTTCCGACGGTAGAGTGTTGAATCTGATGGAAGGCGAGTGGCGGCAGCCGGGATCGGGGAAACATTACGAATCTGCGGTGGACGGGAGCAGCGTCGGGCGCATCCCGATGATCGATCTGGAGACAGCGCGGCGAGCGGTGCGGTTCGCAAAATCGGAATCGGCGGAATGGGCCGCGGTGGATCTCGATGAGCGGCGCCGGCGCGTGCAGGACTGCATCGTTGGATTGCGCGCGCAACGGGATTTGATAGCGCTGTTGCTGATCTGGGAGATCGGGAAGCCGTACGCGCAGGCGCTCACGGACGTGGACCGGTGCATCAGCGGAGTGGAATGGTACGTGGATAATATTGAGGAGATGATTGCAGGGCGCGAACCAATCGGCCTTATCTCGAACATCGCTTCGTGGAATTATCCGCTGTCGGTGCTGATGCATTCTGTGCTGGTGCAGGTGCTGGCGGGGAATTCGGCGATTTCGAAGACGCCCACCGACGGTGGACTCTACGCGCTGACGCTGGCGCACGCGATTGCGCGGCGCAGCGGATTGCCAGTGTCACTCGTAAGCGGGTCGGGCGGCCAGTTGAGCGATGCGCTGGTGCGCAACGAATATGTGGACTGTCTGGCGTTCGTGGGAGGAAAAACAAACGGCGGCGTAATCGCCTCGGCGCTGTACGACGAAAACAAGCGCTACATGCTGGAGATGGAAGGTGTGAACACCTACGGCGTGTGGCAGTTTTCGGATTGGACCGCTCTGGCGCAGCAATTGCGCAAAGGATTCGACTACGGCAAGCAGCGCTGCACCGCCTACGTTCGGTACGTGGTGCAGCGCGAGCTCTTCCCGCAGTTCCTGGATATGTATTTGCCAGTTATGCGGTCGGTGCGCTGCGGGAATCCGGTGCTGGTGGAAGGCGAATCGGAGGCGCTGCCAAAGCTGGATTTTGGTCCGTTGATCAACAGCAAGAAAGTGGAAGAACTGCGCGTGCTCTACACCGAGGCTCTCGGCAAGGGCGCGATCAGCCTTTTCGAGGCGTGCGTGCCGGAGAGCCTGGTATTTCCCGGACAGGACACCTCGGCCTATTTCGCTCCGGCGGCGCTGTTGAACATTCCGCGGAACTCGAAGTTGTACCACAACGAGCCGTTCGGGCCGATTGATACGATCGTGGTGGTGGATGATCTTTCAGAACTGATCACGGAGATGAACGTCTCGAACGGTTGCCTGGTGTCGTCCCTGGCGTGCGATGATCCGCGAGTCTGCCGCCGCGTGGGCCAGGAACTTCGCGCGTTCAAGGTGGGGATCAACTCGATGCGTTCGCGCGGCGATCGCGAGGAAGTGTTCGGCGG
Source organism: Candidatus Acidiferrales bacterium (assembly GCA_049694295.1). GTDB lineage: Bacteria > Acidobacteriota > Terriglobia > Acidiferrales > UBA7541 > Palsa-295. Next base: position 8,162 of record JBAVQT010000451.1, on the reverse strand, counting down.
GACGGGGCAATCGTGGAAGGGATGCTTCGTTGGCGGACGCTATCTGCCGCTGGCCGTGACGCGAGGCGCGGAGGATGAAAAGCTTTATGGCAATTTCCCGGATTACACGTTGTTGCCCGAGGAAGTTTCGGCGCGGCACCTGGAGAAAAGCGTCTCGGCCTGAGTGATTCCAACGAGAATTACGATCGCTGAGCCACGACAACCTTTGCGGTGGTGACAGCCTGGCCTACGTGGAGCTGTGTGTGGTCGGCGATATGCACTAGCAACCCTCCGACGGTGGTGGGAAGCCGACGACGGCCGACGGCGCGCGAATTTTCGAAAGTCTCTGGGTCGATCGCGCGAATCCGCGCTGCGCTCCGCGCGAGCGCATTCGAGAATTCCGCCATGGCCTCGCGTCCGTTGGATGCGGAGTCGAGTTCACTTTTCAGAGCGGTCATTTGGGTGACGTCGAGTTGGGCGCCCTCGGCGTAGGTAATCAGACGATCGAGGCTGCGTGCGACGTGGCGCAGATGAAACGCGACGGGCGCGATTCCCGCGGGACGAGCATTCAGTTCGTCCTCGGAGAGATTGCCGCACCAGCGTTGGATGTCTTCGTCAGCTAGTTCCAGAGCGTGGAGCACGGCACACTTGACGGCTCCGACTTCCGCGTGAGTTCCGCGCAGCCATGGTTCGGGCTGCTTAGTTAGTTCCGGCAGTGTCATGGAGCTGAAGCGCCTGTCGCCCCGGTGACCTGCGATTTCCTTGAAAACTTCTTGTGGATGTCGGGCCAAAATTCTTTCAACTCATTGGATACGCCGTCCCAACCGATCTGCACGACCCATGTGGTGAGGGTGCGTGAAACGGTGCGGTCGGACTGGACGTGGTAAATATTCGAGAAGGCGGCGTCCACCGCATTTCCGGCAAATTCAGATGTGTTGAACTCTTTACTGCCGTCATCACCGCGGGTGATGGCCAAGCGGCTGGCGGAATAGAGCGCGCGATGAATGAAAGATCCTCTGCCAAGCTGGTAATAGCGCGGATCCTGGTGCAGCGCTGAAGGAAAAATCGCCACGGTCATGAAAGTACCTATGACACCGTCTCCGAACGCTGTGCCGTATCGTTGGGCGTAAGGGCCCCATCCTTGCCCCAGAGATTTCGGCGAGTTCTGCGCCTGGGCGATGGCGGCCTGAACGCCGACAAATGGATAGACGAAAGGATCGAACGTGCTTTCTCCTGCGATTTTGAATTTCTGGCCAGTCGAGAGAGGAGGCATCTGACTGGCGTTTTCAACGGTGGCATAGTTGGGCATTACCAGGAAGACACGGTCGTTGGCTGGACTCGCGGCGGTGCTCTGCTGATCGGTTGGCGATGGAGGCCTTTGGCTGCTCTCCGGCTGCTGGGAAGAATTCGACGGAGTGGTTGCCGGAGAAATCGCGGGAGGCGTCGAGCCGGCTGGTTGCGAGGTTTTCTTGGAAGCGTCCGAGGCTGTCGAGTCGGCGGTGGCATCCTGCGCACGAGCGGCACCCGCGCCGAGAAATAGAGCGAGGGTAGTAACCAAGACGCCAGCTGCCATTCGAAATCGTCGTGGATTCCTCATTCGGCCTTGGATTCTCCCATTCATTCGATTCACGATACGCGCCGCGTGATGCCCGGACAGGCGCAGTTTCGTCTGGCACCGAGCACGGCAGTGCTATAATCCGCGCGCTTTACAGCTTGGCTGGTCTATAAGAAAGAAAATCTCGGCCGCCGGAGGAATTGAAACCGCTGCCGGAGGAACACCGCCCCTTAGATCAGAGGAGGAAATCGTAACATGAGTCGACCCCAGCAAAAAACACCGCACAACGGAATAGTCCTGTGGTCTGTTGCCTGTTTCGTCGTTGCGGGATTGCTTGCCGCACTCAACGTGACATCCACTCGAGCACAGGTGCACAACTCCTTCACTGTACCGCAGTGGACTTCGCTACGAATTCGGATGGACGACACGCTCACCACCGAGGACTCGATGGAAGGCGATCCCTTTAGCGCGACGGTGATGGACCAAGGGGTTTATCAGGACGCGCGGGTTTACGGAACAATACAGACGATCGATCAATCCGGACGCTTTCGCGGCCACACGACGATGATACTGGTGTTCAATCGCCTGATGATGCCGGACGGTCGGCGGGCACCGATCTCGGCGGAGATTGTGAAACTGTATCACGCTCCCTCCGGAGAATTCGTCGATGTGGAAGGTGCCATCGAATCCGGCGGGCGCGGAAAAAACACTTTTATACATACAGGCGTGGGCGCCGGTGCTGGCGCGCTGTTGGGCGGGATTTTTGGCGGAGGACGAGGCGCGGGGATCGGGTCGATCGTCGGCGGACTCGCGGGACTTGGCACAACGGGATTTTCAGGTCCGCAAGATATTCGACTTGATCGTGGACTCGAGATGCTGATCCGGATTACGCCTCCGGGAATGCCGCCAGCGCAGTAGAACCGAATCGCGCAGGCGCGTCAACGGGCTGGGATGCTCAGGAAAAACTGACTACAAAGACAGAAGGCCCGCCGGGCGGCGGGCCTTCAAGGGGAGAAAGCTCCTAGGCCAATGCGCGGATGGCCGTAGAACCCTTTCCTCGAGCGCAGTCTAATGAAGCAGACAAAATCAGTCAAGCGTGAAAGGGAATTTTCAGAACGATAGTAAACATCTTATTATCTGTAGCTTGGGGACGATTTTGGTTCCGGCATCTGAGTTTTCCACCGTATCCGCGGATCCTAGCTATCCTTCCCGATTCCGTAAAAGTCTTGTGCATTGATGGGCTTACTGTTGAGGCCGAGCTGCAACACCTGCATGTCACTGGGGCGGTCGAACACCTTGCCCGGCGCCACGCGCTTTACAATCAGGCGAATTCCGCCAAGCGCAAAACCAGAAACCAACGCGAAAACGCAAATCAGCCCTGTACTCATGATAGTGCCAACAATAATAGGACCCCATCCTGGTTGGGTGAATTGCCAGGTGGGTTCATCCCAGGTGAGCACCGTTCCACTCTGAATCTGACTGAGCAATTTGTCGGCTTCTTCTTTTGATTTTGCTCCTGCAACGATCCCAACCAGGGTCAGCGAGCGCTGCGCGTAAAGCCCCTTCGGATTCGCGTCTGCATCGAGCGAGTTTATGTGTAAATCGTTCTGGAAGGATTTCAATCTTTCGGCAGCGATCTGCGGCGTAGGAAAATCGGCGACGACGAGCGTGACATCGTGTCCGTCCAGACGATAGTTGGCAAGCGCCGCTTCCGCGCCCGCGGAAAAGCCGAGCCAGTCGCCACCCGCGATCGGTGCGAATTGGTTGAGAGCCTGCGGACCGAGCACGTAGCGATCAGTACGCTCGATAAGACCTGTAAGAGGAAGATGCTGCGAGAGCGTGGGCAGCGGGCCGTGTTCCGCGCGGGGCGCGACAGCAGCGATCATAGTCTTCAGATTGGCGGTCTGACTGGGGAGATCGCTGCCGTGGACTTCTACCACAAGATTTCCCACAAGAATCAGCGCGCGGGCGGCGGACATAGAGGAATGTTCCGCGAGCTTGGCGCGGGGCATATCGGGCGTTCGCAAATAGGAATATTCGCCGAAGGCGCCGGTAGGGTCTTTCATGCGATAGAGCGTGACCTCGAGCGAGTCATTGCCGCGCGTGTAGGTCGCGATTTCGCCGCCGACGAAGCCATATTCCTCGGTGGCCAAGGTTTGCTGGCCGGAGGTGGTGACGGCAACGCCGCCGATTACGCCGGGAGTAACGAGCACGTACGGCGCGCGGTCGGCGGTCTTCCACGGGCCGAACGAATTGGGAAGAATTTGCTGCGCGCCGGCGGGAAGCGCGACGAGACAAAAAAACACGCCTACAACTGTGAGGGGAATTTTCATGGGTCCAGTGAATTAGATGCCGGAAGTCTACTTCTGGTTCCCGTCCGGCGCCACAACAGTTGCGGCGGTGGTCGGGAGAGCGATATGAGTCTCGGGCGTGATCTTGGCGCGATCAATGGAGAGACTATTGAGATTATCGAGGTAGGAGGAAATGCCACGATAGAGGCCGTCGGCTACGCGCTGGCGCTGGTCTCCCCTTTTGAGGAGGCGTTCGTCGTTAGGATTGCTGATGAAGGAAATTTCGGAAAGGATCGAAGGCATGTTGGCCCCTATCAGGACGACGAAGGGCGCTTTTTTCACGCCGCGATTGCGTTCGCTCTGGCTGACCAACTGCAGGCGCTGGGTGAGCGAATCCTGGATATCACCGGCGAGTTCCTTGGATTCCTCGATTTTTTCGTTGCGGGCAATTTTCTGGATCAGGGTCTGGAGATCGTGCAGCGACTCCTGTGAGAGGGCATTTTCGCGCGCGGCCACTTCCATGGATTCTTCGGACGTGGCGAAATTTAGATAGTAGGTCTCGACCCCACGAGCGGCGTGATCGTGGCTCGAATTGGCGTGGATGGAAATAAAGAGGTCGGCTTTGGCGAGATTGGCGATGGCGGTGCGCTCTTCGAGTGGAACGAAGGTATCGTCTCTTCGCGTGTAAATCACCTGCGCGCCGGGCAGTTTTTCTTCGATTTCTTTCCCGAGGCGCAGCGCGACGTCGAGGCAAAGATCTTTCTCCATCAAGCCGTGCGGACCGATGGTGCCGGTGTCGTGCCCGCCGTGTCCGGCGTCGATTACGATGCGACTGATTTTCAGACCGAGAGCGCGAGTGAGCGGAATCTGACCGTCGTGAGTTGGCTTAGGCTCGGTCGGAGCGCGTAACGCCGCGACGGTGGCAGACTGCGCTTCGGCTTTCAATTTTGCCGTGGGGATTTTTACGGCCGGTTTCGAAGCGGACGGAATCAAATTCGCGGCGGACGCCCTTTCCAGTGGCGCGGGTTTGGTGTCCGCAGACGCGGTGGGAGATTTGGCAGTGGCGCTGATACTTGCCGTGGGAACCGGCGAGGCGTTCGCGGAATTAGACGCGGCGGATTGCGTCTGGACATCAATCACCAGGCGGTTGGGACTTTGGAGCTGGAACGCGGAGAAATCTTTTGCGCCGCTAACGTCGAGAACCAGGCGAACGACGCCTTGCTTGTTCTGCGCGACACGAACGGATTTCAAAAGGCCGTTGTCCACACTGATAGTTTTGCCGAGGAGCGCGCCATCAAGCTTGGCTTTATAGAGATCGAAATAGATCCGGTCGGGCGAACGAAGACGAACGGCGTCATACTGCACGGCGTCGTCCAGCGCGACAACGATGCGCGTGTGATCGGCGGCGTTCCAGGTGTGAATGTCGGTGACGCGCGAGGGGAGGTCGGGATTGCGCTTGATGATTGGCTTGCTAGAGACGGGCTTGGTGATGGCGTCATCGCCTGTTGGGGGGATTTGTGATGCCTGCGCCAGCGTGGCGGGCGCCGCAGGCGATTGTTGCACCGCAGCATTTTCTTGCGGCTTGTTGCGATCGGCGGCGATGGCGGCGAGTTCCTGGCGCGCGGCAGCGGACTTTTCGGATCTCGGGAAGCGCTTCAGATAGTCCTTGAGCGTCGTTTCGGCGGCATCGGGCTCGCGGAGATCGTCTTTTTGAATTTCAGCGATGGCGAAGAGAGCATCGCCGCGATAGCGGCTGCCGGGATACTGCTTGAGCAGGAAATTATACGAATCGATAGCGGACTGAAAATATTTAGGATCGAACTGCTTGCCCATTTCGCAGTAGATCTCGGCTTGCGCGATAAAAGAAGGTGTGACTTCCTCGGCTTGCGTGGAGATTAAATAGACTTTGTGGAACGCGTTGACGGTCTGTTTGTAGTTGGCAAGCGAGCGGTCTTTCGGCAAGTAGCCTTCGAGTTGAGTGCGCAAGGAGACAGCACGCTCGAACTGCTCGCGAGCATCGGACTTGCGATCAGCCCTGGCAGGCGCGGCGAAAGACACCACGAGCGCCAGAGTTATCAACAGGCTCGAAAACGACGGCTGGATTTTTCCCCCGTACACGGTTCTCACTCGTTCGTAAACAAGACCTGGCCGTTCACGTCTTCCGTGCGCCTCACCGGACGCCGGGGCGGAGCCCACTGCGTCGAGGTGCGGCCCGATCCAGGCCGGAAGTATGCGTCGGTCACCTTTCTGACATATTGGCGCGTTTCCGGATACGCCGGAACGCCGCCGCTCTGATCCACTGCACGCTCGCCAGCGTTATAGGCAGCCAACGATTTCGTCAAGTTGCCATCGTAGCGATCGAGCAGCGCCTTCAGATACGACGTCCCGCCCTCCACGTTCTGGGCAGGATCGAAAGGATTCGCGACACCAAATCGTTGCGCCGTCCCCGGTTCAAGCTGCATCAAGCCGATTGCTCCCTTGCGAGAGATGGCCTGCGGATTCCACCCTGACTCCTGGCTGATGACGGCTTTAACCAGCGCAGGATCGAGTTGATGCCGCGTCGCTGCCTCCTGGACAATTCGGTCCAGATGGTCTGGCGGCTGAGTCGACGGTCTTCCATACGCCAAAACAGGCGGCAGAGGAACATCGGGCAAAGCCACCGAGGGAGAACTTATGGTACTCCCATGACGCGGTTGAGGGGAATCCCCGTTCACGTAGATTCTCTTACCGTGTTCGTCCACGAAAGACGTGATCTGAGCGCGAGAGGCCGAGGCAGTGAGTAGCCCCGCTCCCGCGATCAGCACGCTAACGGTGATCCAGCTCCTGAACGTCATTCAGTTCCTTGGGCCTTGGGGAAGGCAGAACCAACGCATCCGAACGAAGTTTAGAGACCATGCACAGAGACGACATGAAGAGAGAGAATACGCCCGGGGCGGAGTAGCACCCGGCCGTAACCTTCTGGCGCGACTGCAATTATAGCAATCGGTCTAGGAGGGGGTAAACCTGACTAATAGCCATTTCTATGCCGGATGTGTCTTTTCCGCCAGCCTCGGCCAAATCGGGCCTGCCGCCGCCCGAGCCGCCTACGAGCTTGGCAAGTTCCTGGATGATTTTGCCGGCGTGGAGCTTTGGGATGAGGTCTTTGGTAACCCCAGCAATTAGAGAGACTTTGCCGTCATCGGCGGAGGCCAACACTACCACGCCAGAGCCCAGCTTCTGACGCAGTGCGTCTACCATCTGGCGGAGGGCCTCGCGGTCCACGCCAGCCACTTGGGCGGCGATCACGCGGACCCCTTTGACTTCGCGAGCAGTCTCGATGAGGCCCGTTGCTTTGGAGCCGGCGGATTTGCGTTTGAGGTCTTCCAATTGCTTTTCGAGGAGGCGAGTGGATTCGAGTTGCCGCTCGACAGCGCCGACGATGTCGTCTTCGCCGGCGTTGAGCAGGCTGCCGATGGCGCGGAGTGTGGCGAGGGAGCGCTGATATTCGGTGAGAGCGCGGTCGCCGGTGATGGCTTCGATGCGGCGGATGCCTGCGGCGGTGGATTGCTCGGCGACAATTTTGAAGACGCCGATTTCGCCGGTGCGGACTACGTGAGTGCCGCCGCAGAGTTCCTTGCTGTAGAAACCGCGCGGCGAAGAGGAATCGGCAACGGTGACGACGCGGACGTTGGCTTCCGGATATTTGTCGCCGAAAAAGGCGAGCGCGCCGGATTGCAGGGCATCGTCAATATTCATAATGTCTGTGCGCATTTCGAGATTGCGGAGAATTTCTTCGTTCACTTGCTGCTCGATTTCGGCGATCTCGGCGGAATCGACTGCGGCGAAATGCGAAAAATCGAAGCGCAGATGATCGGGCGCGACGAGCGAGCCGGACTGCTTGACGTGAGGGCCGAGGATATTGCGCAGCGCGGCGTTCAGCAGATGGGTGGCCGTATGGTTGCGCATGTTGCGGACGCGGCGATCGGCGTCGGCAATGGTGGCGACGCGGTCGCCTACGCGCAGGTCTTCTTTTGCCACGATGCGATGCGCGATGAGGCCGGTGACGGGATAGTAGGCGCCGCGAACTTCGGCGACCTCGAGCGATTCGGAATTGTCGTAGAGGCCGCCGGTGTCGGCCACTTGTCCGCCGGATTCAGAATAGATGGAGGTGCGGTCGAGGACGATTTCGGCTTCTTCGCCTTTTTTGATTTCTTTCACCGAGCCTTGCTTGGTGACGATTGTTTCGATACGAGCGTCGCGAACTTTGGTGCCAAAGTAAAAGTCGGGCTCGGTTTTGAACGTGCCAGCGAGTTTTGCGTAGATGGGGTTGGCGGAATCTTTGTGCGCGCCTTTCCAGG
>JBAVQT010000450.1:0-4435 GCA_049694295.1 Candidatus Acidiferrales bacterium | reverse complement strand
TCTGTCGTCCGCGCCGGCACCCGCTGCAACTCCAGCCCCTGCTCCGGCCGCCTCCGCGACGGCTGCTGCTCCGGCAGGCGCGGCTCCCGCCGCCGCTGCACCGACATCCGCTGACGATCCGATGAGGCTCGATGGATTCTGGGCCCTGGCTCGTGCCATCAATCTGAAGATTCCCGGTGACGCCCAAGTAAAGGATTACTTGAAGAAACAGATTCTGGCCTACGAGCAGCCGGGTTGCGATTCGCTGGCTGACGCGCAATTGAACGAGTTGCTCACGCTCGCGGGAACCACGGGCGACCGGCCGGCCTCCTATAAAATTCCCAGCGCGGCGGATTTGAATGCGATCCGCTCGAAGAGCAACATTCTGACGGTAGTCAGCGATCTGCAGGGTGGCGGCGACACGGCCAAAAACACTTGGCTGGCCATCTGCGGTGCGGAATTCCCCGATGTCGTCGGCAAAATCATCGATGTGCAGCCCGGCGATGGCGTCACGGACTTCATGGCCTACACTGGTGCAACACAGGACGATATGGAAAAGGCCACGGTGGCGAACATGGACGTCAAGGTGCTCACCGCGCTCAAGCCCGGTCAGACGCCGCCGACCACAGCCTCCGGCACCCAGATTCAGCCGCAGCCCGATGTCTCGCGATTGGCGAAAGACGATGGTGTGGAATTTTCGGGCACGCTGGTCAGCTTCGACCCGACCCCCTTCATCTTGCACTGGGACCTGGTGAAGGTGGACCCATCGAGCATCCCGGCGAAGGCCGATGAGGGCAAGCACCACAAGCTGCCGCCCAAGAAGGGCAGCGGCAAGTAAGCGACTGCAACCAGTTCATCTCCGCAGGGAGAGGCGGCCGGTCCGGAAATGGGCTGGCCGTTTTGTTTTTCAGCGCGACTTCGCTGCAGCGGCGAAAATAAGCGCGGCGGGCGGCGGTTCCCGCTTGGGCCGTAGCGAGTCACGAGTTAGAAGTCACGCATTTGGGATCACAATGCAGGTAAGAACCGCGCGAAAGACTCCGCCGCGCGGGGAAGCTCTAGCGCCGGCCGATGTGTGTCAGTTTGTAGGCTTCCACTTTGCGGCTCAGGGTATTGCGATGGATGCCCAGCACCCGGGCGGCGCGCGACTGATTGCCGTGGGAATGCTCCAGCACGCGCTTGATGAACTTTTTTTCGAACTCGGTGAGAGCTTCTTCGAGCCGTATGCCGCGTTCCACCAGCATTCCGACCAGGGATTCGAGTTGGTCTTTCACGTTTGCACGCTCCGCAGTCGCACTTCGGAGATGAGGGCCGGTTTGCGGTGCTTAGTCGAGTGGCTGGCCGGTGACGCGTTCGTAGGCTTCGCGGTATTTCGACCGCGTCGCCGCCACCACGTCGTCCGGTAGCGCCGGGCCCGGCGGCTGCTTGTTCCAGCCGATCCGTTCGAGGTAATCGCGGACGTACTGCTTGTCGAAAGAGGGCTGCGGCTTGCCGGGCTGGTACTGATCGGCCGGCCAGAAGCGCGAAGAATCGGGCGTCAGCGCTTCGTCGATCCAGATGAGCCTGCCGTCGAGCAGGCCGAATTCGAATTTCGTGTCGGCGATGATGATCCCGCGGCTCGCGCAATGTTCCACCGCGCGGTTGTAGATCGCGATGCTGGTGTCGCGCAGCTTCTCGGCCAGCGGGCCGCCGATGCGCGCCACCGTCTCGTCAAATGAAATATTCTCGTCGTGGCCGGTGGTGGCCTTCGTCGAAGGCGTGAAAATCGGCTGCGGCAAGCGGTCGGACTCGCGCAAGCCCACCGGCAGCGGAATGCCGCAGACCGCGCCGGTCTTCTGATAATCCTTCCAGCCGGACCCGACCAGATAGCCGCGCACCACGCATTCGATGGGCAGCGGTTCGGTCTTCTGTACCAGCATGGCACGGCCCTCGAGCGCGGAGGCATAGGGCGCCAGGTCGCCGGAAAAATCTTTAGCTTCAATCACGTGGTGGGCCACGACATCACCCAGCTTTTCAAACCAATAAAGAGAAAGCTGCGTGAGGACCCGGCCCTTATCGGGAATCGGCGTCGGCAGCACCACATCGAACGCCGAGAGCCGGTCGGTGGCTACGATGAGCAGGCGGTCGCCCATCTCGTAGATATCGCGAACTTTTCCGCGGCCGCGAAGCTGCAGCCCGGGGAATTCGGTTTGAGATACGACTGCGTTCATTCTGGGAGTTGCCACGAGTGGTTTCTTCCTTACTGGGACGCGGTATTCTAGCGCACGCCGAATCGTTGTCAACCGTTAAGAAAAAAAATGTGGAGGCCGAGAAAAGGCGGGTGAGGCTGGTACTCGAAGAAAAATCGGCGCCGCAAATGTCGGCAGGTGCTTCGCTGTGCTGCGAAAAGTGGTATGCCGCGCTGCCACGAGCTACGCGGCGCTGGCGGTCTTTTCATTTTCGCGCGGCATGGCCGCGGCTTCTTCCCACTTTACCGACACCACCTTCGAAACGCCCGGCTCCTGCATGGTCACGCCGTAGAGCACCGAGCCCATTTCCATGGTTTTGCGATTGTGCGTGACCACGATGAATTGAGTCTGGCCGCACATCTCGGCGAGCATGCGATTGAAACGGCCCACGTTCGCTTCGTCGAGCGGCGCGTCCACTTCGTCGAGAATGCAGAAGGGGCTGGGCTGATATTTGAAGACGGCGATCAGCAGAGCCAGCGCCGTGAGCGCTTTTTCGCCGCCCGAGAGCAGTAGAATATTTTGCAGGCGCTTGCCCGGCGGTTGCGCCACGATGTCAATGCCCGCCTCGCCGGAGCTGTCCGGCTCGCCGAGGCGCATTTCGCCGTGTCCGCCGCCGAAGAGCATGGTGAAGGCAATCGCGAACTGCGCGTTGATGAAGTTGAAGGCTTCCTCGAATTTCTGGCGCGACACCTGATCGAGCTCGGTGATGGTGAGCTGCGTATTCTGGATGGATTGCACCAGATCGTCGAGCTCGCGTCGCAGGAAACCTTCCCGCTGCTCGCACTCCTGGAATTCCTCGAGCGCCATCATGTTCACCGGGCCCATGGCTTCGATGCGCGCTTTCATTTCGTTGTAGCTGGTTTCGGCGGCGATCAGATCTTCGCCCACCAGTAACTGCGTTTCGGGCGTCATGGATTGCTGCGCGATCAATTCCTCGGGCTGCGCGCCGAGTTCGGCCACGCAGGTCTGGCGCAGATAATCGCGGTCCGCATCGTTGCGGGCCTTTTCGATCTGGCGCTGGCTGCGCTCGGCGCGAATCTCTTCGAGCGAAGTGCGCCGCCCGCGCAGGGTCTCCTCGAGTTGGCCGGAGCGCGCTCGCGCCTCCTCCCATTCGTTTTCGAGAGTGAGTTTGAATTCCGCCAACCGCGATTTGTCCTGGCGAAGTCCTTCGGCCTGCTCGCCGAGCTGGATGCAAGAAGACTCTAGGCCGGACTTTTCTTGGTACAGCGCTGCTTGCTGCTGGCCGAGCGATTCAAAGCGCCCGCTGGCCAGCGTAATTTCCCCTTCCATGCGCGAGCTGACGGCTTCGGCGCTCGCCAGCCGCTCCGCCATCGTGGCCAGCTCTTCGCGCTGTGTGGCCAGGCGCTCCTGCATTGCTTGAAGATCCTGGCGCAGGCGTGATGCTTTTTCGGCGGACTCCGCCGATTCCGCTTCCGCGGCGGCGCGAGAGGCTACTGCCGTTGCGTGTTCGCGGCGAGCTTGCTCCGCGCGCTCGCGAGCGGCTTCGGCTGCCGTACGCAATCGCGCGATTTCGTCGCGCTCGACGCCGAGATGCTGCTCCACGCGGCGAAGTTCGGCGCGCGCGTGCTCCCGTTCCATCGTTGCGGCTACCAGCGATTTTTCCGCCTCAAGCTGCTGCGCGGTGGCGGATGCTAGTTGCGATTCGCCGGCCGTGACCTCCGCCACCAGATGCGCGTGAGCCGCTTGCTGCTCGGCGGTCGCCGCTTCCAGTCGCGCGGTCTCGGCTTCGTGCTGGCGCAGTTCGCGCTTTAGTGCGAGCGGCCCGGCTTCGCCCGCGCGTCCGCCGGAAACCATTCGGCCGTGATAGCAGGTGCCATCGGGCGTAAGAAAGTAGGCGCGCGGATTCTCTCCCGCCAGCCGCTCGGCCGCGGGGGCCGATTCCGCGAGATACGCTGCGCGCAGTTTCGAGAAAAATTGCTTGGCAGCCGGGCCCAGCGGATCGCGAAAGTCTACCAGCTGGTCAAGCCGCGCAATCGCGCCATGGGGGAGCTCTCCTTCGTCGTTTGCCACGGCGGGAAGATTCAGCTTGCTGAGCGAATCCACGAAGAAAGTTGCGCGGCCGCCCATCTCGTCGCGCAGCAGCGAAATGCCGGTGCGCGCGTGATCGAAGGATTCGACCACCACATATTCCAGCTCGTCGCGCAGGAATTGTTCGATTGCGGCTTCGTATTGCTCCTGCACTTCGGCGTAATCCGCCAGCAGTCCGGAGG
>JBAVQT010000449.1:0-2427 GCA_049694295.1 Candidatus Acidiferrales bacterium | reverse complement strand
TCTCAGGTCAGGAAGTAACTCCCCGACACCTGTCGCAAATCCAAAGGAAAAAGGCGCCCTCAGAACTATAAACTCCGGCCTCACCGGCGCACCTATATGCGATAGGGGTCGATGGCCTGTATAGAATCCGCTCCCAAATGAAATGTGCCCTGGCGGGGGTGGGCCCTTTTTCCGGCCCTGTACGCTAACCCCTCGCGCGGTTGTACGCCTCAAACCACTCTCCTATACTCGATGACGGCGGGTGCTCAGTCTGACTTTCTCGGCCCGTCACTCGAGGGAATCGAATTGCGGAACCGGGAAGCGGCGCGGTACGCGCGATGGTCGGCGATGGCGGCGGGCATCATCGTGCTGATCGTCGCAGGCGTGTACGTGAAACGGAAAATCCTGGAAGTACAGGTGCGCCACGGGCAGCCGCCGGCGGTGCCGGCCAGCGTAAAGCAAAGCTCGGCGGAATTCGCGTATTCGAAAGTGGACAAGGACCGCACGATATTCACGATCCGGGCTTCGCACGCGACAGAATTCAAAGACCAGAATCGCGCGGTGCTCGAAGACGTCTGGATCACCATCTACGGGCAGAAGGGCGACCGCAACGACAATATCCACACGCGCGAATGCAGCTTCGAGCCGAAGACGGGCGCGGTGCGCTGCGAAGGCGACGTAGAAATAAATTTGCAGAGCGCGCAGCGGGCCGCGGGGCAGCCTGCCGGGTCCGGGGAAACGCCGCAGACAATCCCGCTGCGCGGGACGAGCGGAGCGGTGGTGATCAAGACGCGCGACCTGACGTTCAATCGTCAGACGGGACTGGCGTCCACGTCGCAGCCGGTGGATTTCACATTGCCAGACGGGCAGGGGCGCGGCGTGGGCATGAGCTACAGCTCCGATCAGGCCATCGTGCGCCTCGAGCGCGATGTCCAGCTCGATATGCAGCCTTCGGAGCAGACCGGCGGATTGCCGGTGCGCGCCACGGGCAGCAGCCTGGAAATTCGGCGGAACGACCGCGTGGTGACGTTGGCGGGCCCTGCGAGTGTGAAGCAGGGCGAGCGGGAACTTACAGCGGAAGCGATCGTGATCGAACTGGACGATCAATTCCACGCGCGGCGCGCGACGGCGATGGGACATCCGGTGCTGCGGTCGGGAGAGGGAGGCGCGTCACTGACAACCACGGCGGAAAAATTCGAGGGATTTCTCAGCGCCGAGGGCTGGGTGGAACGCGTGGTGGCCGAGGGCAATGTGGCAGGCACGCGAACGTCGGCGAAAGGGAGCGATCATTTTTCGGCGGCGCAGACCGAGTTTGCCATGCTGCCGAAACAAAACCTGATCGAGACGATGACTGCGACCGGCGGCGTGAAATTGGAATCGCAGGACGCGGCTGGCACGCGGCGCCTGACGACCGAGGCGCTACGCGCGAAATTTTCAGCGACCGGCGGCGCGCGCCAGGGAACTGGCAAGTCAGCAACACTTGCGGCGCCGGGCGCGACGCCAGGCTCAGCGAAGACGGCCGACCAGCAGCGAATCGAGAGCGCGGAGACTCTGGGCCCGGCGACAATCGAAACGCACGCCGCCGACGACACCACGAAGCTGCACGCCGGAAAATTCGTGGTGCAGTTTGGCGCGGACGGGCGCTTTGAAAAGCTGATGGGACACTCAGGCGCGGAAATCACACGGCAGAGCGGCAAGGGCGCTCCGCAGACGAGCACGGCGGCGGATTTGGTGGCGACGTTTGATGCGAGCGGCGAATGGGCCACGCTCGATGAATCGGGTAACGTGCATTTCCAGCAGGGCGACCGGCGAGCGACAGCGGCGCACGCGCACATTGACCGCGCGGCGGACACCATGGCGCTGGAGGGTTCGCCCGTGTTGATGGATGCGGAGAGCCGCACCACGGCTGCGAAGGTGATGATCGGACAGAAGTCGGGCGAGATTCACGCGACGGGCGGAGTGGTCTCGACGTATCTGCCGCCAGCGAAGGACGGGAGCACGAGTGGCAGCGCTGCCAGCGCGATCAACCTGGGCTCGGGGGCGGCGCATATTTCAGCGGACGCGCTCGAGGGCTCGACGACATCGGGGCATGTGAAGTACACGGGGCGAGCGCGCGTGTGGCAGGGTGAATCGGTGCTGGATGCGGACACCGTCGAGATCTGGCGCGACGAAAAAAAGATGCAGGCGACCGGACATGTGATCGCCGTGTTTCCGCAGGCGGCAGGGCAATCTATTGTGCCGGGTGACCCGCAGGGAATTACCGCCAAGGCCGGCAGCAAGACGTCTGGCGCCCGCGGCGGCTCGCCGAGCGCGAACACCGTTGTCAAGGCCAATGGGCTCCTCTGTCCGGCGAGTCAAAGCGGAGCCCGTTCCGGGCCAACTTTATGGCAGATTCGCGCGCCGCAGATGACCTATTGGGACGCCGAGGCCAGGGCGCACCTCGAGGGC
>JBAVQT010000448.1:0-6788 GCA_049694295.1 Candidatus Acidiferrales bacterium | reverse complement strand
GCGCGCGGCCGCGGCGGCCTATCCGGCATGGCGGCGCACACCGCCCGAGGACCGCATCCAGTATCTCTTCAAACTCAAGAATCTGCTCGAAGAGCACATTGACGAGCTGGCGCGGGTGTGCACGGAGGAAAACGGGAAAACTTTCGGCGAATCGCGCGGGGAGTTGCGACGCGCGATTGAAAACGTCGAAGTCGCGTGCGGCATTCCCATGATGATGCAGGGCTACAATCTCGAGGACGTCGCTTCGGGCATCGATGAAATCATGATCCGCCAGCCGCTCGGCGTCACTGCCGCAATCACTCCGTTCAATTTCCCGGCCATGATTCCCTTCTGGTTTCTGCCGTACGCGATTGCCTGCGGAAATACCTTCATTTTGAAACCATCGGAAAAAGTGCCGCTCACTTCGCAGCGAACATTCGAACTCATGGAAGAACTGGGCTTGCCGCCGGGCGTCCTGAACATGCTGCACGGCGGAAAGACCGCGGTGGATGGGCTGCTGGAACATCCTGAGGTGCGGGCGATCAGCTTCGTGGGGTCGTCGCCGGTGGCCAAGTACGTCTACATGCAAGGGGCGGCGCACGGCAAGCGCGTGCAGTGCCAGGGCGGCGCAAAGAATCACGTGCTGATTTTGCCGGACGCGGACCTGGAAACCACGACTAAGATTGTCAGCGACAGCGCGTTTGGCTGCGCGGGCCAGCGCTGCCTAGCTGTCTCCGTGGCGGTAACCATCGGCGACGCGCAGAAAGTGTTCACGGAGTCGATCGCCAAAGTGGCGGGCGCGATTCGCGTGGGCAACGGCATGGAGTCCGGCGTGCAGATGGGACCGGTGATCACGCAGGAAAGCAAAGCGCGGATCGAAGGACTGATCGCTCGAGGCGCAAGCGACGGCGCGAAGGTGCTGCTAGACGGGCGAAGCGGGAATGACGGCAACGGCGGCGGCAGCGCGCACGGTGGGAATTTCCTGAAGCCCACTCTGCTCGATAATGTGCCGGCCGCCAGCGCCTTGACCACCACGGAAATTTTCGGGCCGGTGCTCAGTCTGGTGCACGCAAATACGATCGATGAAGGCATCGAAATTCTTTCGAAGAGCGCGTTCGGCAACATGGCTTCGATTTTCACTTCCAGCGGCGCGGCAGCGCGCAAATTTCGTTACGAAGTTCCCGCCGGCAACGTGGGCGTGAACATCGGCGTGGCCGCGCCCATGGCTTATTTTCCCTTCAGCGGCTGGCGCGACAGCTTTTTCGGCGTGCTGCACGGCCAGGGACGCGACGCGATCGAGTTCTACACCGACAAGAAAGTGGTGGTCGAGCGCTGGCCGAAGGAATGGTCGCGGAAATTCTAGTGCGGCGCCGCAGTGCGGCGCTGAATCTCCGCACTGTCTTGCGCAACCCGATAGGCGAATTCGAGATCGAGCGCGAAAGGAGCGTTCTCCAGGCAAGCGGTTTCGAAATTTGCGATGAAGCGCTGCACGATCGGCTCGCGGGCCGCCAGTAGATCGATTCTGGCGAGAGTCGCGCCATGCGAAGCGAGCCACACGGCGCGTTCCGAGAGGCTCTCATATGCACAACGAATTTCGCCGAGAGTCGAAAGAGGCGCGGCGAACTGGCGGATAGCCAGCAGGTGCGAGCCAAGATTTTCCTCTGCCAGCAGTCCGAGATGATCGGGCCGGTCGAGCAAAAATCGGCCGTTGAAACTCAGATCGCTGCGCTGGCTGTAATTGCTCTTCCAGTTTTGCACTTCCTTTAAGTAACAATACTCGAAATCAACGCCGATCGTTCGCTGGCGTGCGCGCGCCAGCGAAATCAGCGCGTCGGTCGCAGGGCGCGAAGCGGTCCACGGTTTCTCGACGATCACGTGCAAATCCGATTCGAGCGCCGCTTCGATCATGGCTGCGAGATCGTCGTTCGGCGGCACGCAAAGCCAGGCGATCCGGGCGCGCGAACCAGCAGGTGAAGTCGCGAATGAAGTGCGCAGCGACGCAGCGATGCGCGACTTGTAATCCCAAGGCGATTCCGAAGCCGCGCGGCGAGTCTCCGCGATGGAGGCCAAGCTGCGACTCTCGGACTCGAGCATGCTGCGCATGCGCGCGGCCCATCGCCCGCGGCCGAGAATCACGTAAGCTGGCGCGTCAGTCATGGCCCGCGATTCTCCGGCAGACCAGTTGCGCGGCCTTCACGGCGCTGACGACTTTGCCGGAGAAGATGTGAATCTCGCCTGGCGCGGGTTCCGCGATGCGCAGGATGCGACGGTCATCCGCGGGACTGTCTTCGACCACGCGCAGCGTAAAGCGCGACCCCACGTACAGAGCGTCACGCGCCACCGGAACAGCAAGCGCAGCATCGGCGCGCATCGCGTCGAAGCGCGAGAACTCGACACGCTCCCATTCGGAGCCATTGAGCCGCGCGGCGTAAGGCGCGGGAATCCTCTCCTGCGGATCGGTCGAAGTCCAATGATTGGTGTTCTTGGCCGAACCAAATAGCGACCGCGGCGAACTGCCCAGAGGATCAAACGCGGTGAAAGGGCCGTCGACCACCACCAACGCGACTCCGCGCAACTCTGGTGGCAGCTCGATCAACATTTTTTCGGCCACTTGATACTTGGCGAGCGAGAAGACTCCGCGGCTCGGACCAAGGCCGTAAGTCGCGTAGATCACAAAGTCGTACGCGAGGCGGAGTTCGGGCGTGAAAGCGCGTTGGTGGAAGCGCACGCCGAGCGTCCGGATGCGCGAGGTAAGCAAGTCGCGGAGAATATCGGGGTCGTAAATCTGCTCGTCCACTTCATAGCAACGCGCGATGAAATCGAAATCCATCCAGCGCGGCTCGCAGGCCCGCAGCGGCAGCCCGTGAGAAGCCATCAATTCCTCGTACTCGGCGGGCGACGTGCGCGAACCCTGCCGCGGAATCGCGTAGTAGTGCCGGCCCGAGCGAACGATAGCGGGCCCAAATGCGGCGCAAAACTCAGCGCGGGCTTCGAGGGTTTCGCGAATGGTCTCTGCGCTGCGAGGATAGTGGTAACCAGAGTGGACGCGGTATTGGTTAATCGCCGAGGCGGCGCCAAGAATGCGCAGAGGGTCAAAGAGATCAACGGAGTGCCCTTGCTCGGCGAGACGAATCGCGATGGTGGCACCGTAGACGCCTGCCCCGGCCACGGCCACCTTGGCGCGCGCCGATGTCATTGTGCAGCCACGCCGCGCGCGGAAATTTTGACGACTTTGCCGTCACGGATGAGGTAGTCCACGCCGCGCCATCGAATGGTGCGCCGCGCAAAACTCACCAGCCAAACGACAAACGCGAACGCATCCCAGATCACAATGAGCGGCATCTTCTTCCACAAGCCGGATTGCTTCAAACCCAAGACTCCTATCAAGGCCGTGAGAATCACGCGAAAAACCAGATAGCCGCCGAAGTAGCCGATCGCCGTAGCCACGGACGGATGAATGGCAATCGCGAGCAGCGCCCAGGGCAGGCCTTGCGTGAATATCAAGCCGAAATGTCCCCAGGGACGCATGTGACGCATCACCGTCATCCAACGAGCGCGCTTGACGAACAAGTCGCGGAAAGAACCGAAATCCGGAACGGTTTCGACGACGTAGGGCGACAGCATAACCTCGCAACCTTGCTCGGCGATCATCCGGCCAACCAACAGATCATCAGCCGGGCGATTTTCGAGCACAGGATAACCGCCGAACGCCGCGAGACGCTCGCGGGTGGTGACGATGGTCTGGCCGAAAGCGAACTTGATGCCGTCGAGCTCGCGAGCGACAAAGATGCCGGGGTAGAAATCGCAGATCATGCCGACCGATTGCAGGCTCTGTAAGAGGCCGGCGTCGTGCGCGGAAACGTACAAGCAGGTGACGCCACCGACATGGGGATCGCGGAGCGGCGCGACCACACTGCGGAAATAATCGGGCGCGACGCGAACGTCGCTGTCAGTGATCACCAGAACTTCGTGCTGCGCTTCGGCCACCAGGCGGACGAGCCGCGAAACTTTATCGTTGGGCGCCACGCGGCCCGAACCAAAGAGGAGGCGGATGCGGCGATCGGGAAAATCGCGCTGCAACTGTTCGAGCACCGGCACCGTGGGGTCGTCTGCGTCCACGCAAAAAAGCAATTCGTAATCGGGATAATCCTGGCGGCAGAAACTGGCGAAATTTTCGTAGGCATCGGGATCGAGGCCGCGGACAGGCTTGAGGCTGCTGACCGGCGGGGTGAAATCGAGGTTCTGCGGCGCGAGCTTGGCGGCATCAGAAAAAAAACGCAGCGAGGAGTAGAGGGCGAGGAGATAGTAGATGAAGGGAATGGCAGCGACAAAGAGGACGGCATCCACTACATAGCGAGATGTCATCGGGATTCTCGCGATTGGAGAGCGCCAGGGCACGCTCTGACGCGGCAATCTCTCTGCGCTTTCATGGCGCGTGAAAAAAGAGCCAAGTCGTCTCCACTAAGGTCTGCAAACAGGCCGTCCAGGCCGCCGCGCAGGTTTGAACTCGCGTGCCGGAAGGCTAAAAAGCTCGAAAGAGAATAGCAGAAATATGCGTCCAGTCCCTCCGCAGGACATCGAATCCGTATGGCCAAACGGCCAGTCGTGAGGTTGTCTACCGGTGTGTACGGGCCTGTACCGCCCGGTGCCGCGAAGGGCAAATGGAGTAAGACGCAGCTTGGGCAATGAGCTGGATTCCGGTAAAATAGCTGGATGCCGGATCCTTGCGATCCGGGTTGTAGGCTGTTCCTGCCGCAACGGGGCGCTGCGGCCGGGTAGCGGGCCGCGAGCAGCCATTCTGCAATAAGGCGAATCAAAGGACTGATGAATAAAGCGAGCGTCATACATCTGAAAACATATCTATTGATTGCCATCATGGTGGTCTTCGGGCCGCTGGGTAACGTACTGCTGGGCAAGGGAATGAAGAACGTGGGATCGGCGGCTAAATGGGCGCCGGGAAATATATTTCACGTGTTCGACCGGATTTTCACCACTCCTTCTATCTGGATGGGCATCGCCTCGCTGGTCACATTTTTCGTGGCCTACATGCTGGTGCTTACGTGGGCGGACTACAGCTACGTGCAGCCGGCCTCGGCGTTTGCGTATGCGATCGTGGCGGTGCTGGGCTACACGCTGCTGGGC
The DNA here is from genome assembly GCA_049694295.1 of Candidatus Acidiferrales bacterium. Lineage (GTDB taxonomy): Bacteria > Acidobacteriota > Terriglobia > Acidiferrales > UBA7541 > Palsa-295. Next base: position 1,667 of record JBAVQT010000448.1, on the reverse strand, counting down.
GAAGCGGTCTCGCGAATGCGCTGGCTGGGCATCGCGGTGATCTGCCTGGGCGTGCTGATCGTGGGCCGCACCTCGCCGCGCACCACGGAGGAAGCGTGAGCGAGCGCGAACTGCTGTTCCTGTTTCTGGTGGTAGTGTGCGGCACGGGCGGGGAGCTGTGCGTTACGCGGGCGATGAAGACGCTCGGGGAAGTTCACGATTTCCGGCCGCGCGCGATCGTAAAGTTTCTGAGCCGTGCGGTACGCGTGGGCTGGATGTGGGCGGGAATTTCGATGATGGCGCTGGCGTTTTTCTCGCTGCTCGGATTGCTCTCGCTTGAAAATGTCAGCTACGTGGTGCCGGTAACGGCGCTGAGCTACGCGGGAGGCGCGCTGGGCGCGGCGATTTTCTTGCGGGAGCGCGTAACGCCGCAGCGCTGGCTGGGCGTGCTGGTGGTTTGCCTGGGTGTGACGATCGTGCTGCTCAGCAAGCACTAGATTCGATTTCTGTTTTGCGCCGCTGCGTTCCGTGGCGGCCTGGCCTGCGATCATTTTTTCCGTTGGTCCTTCGTACGCCTTGACACCTGCATCGCCGGATGCCAGAATCTCCCTAGGCGAACAAAAAGCGAATACGCTTTCTCCCCCGTTCCCTTCCTTCGCCCACACTTGCCATGAACTCCAGGTCTGCCGCTTTGCGTTTGCACGTCGAATCCGCGCTGTCCGGGCGGGTAGCGTCGCCTTTCCGTTATCGCGATAGGCAAGTCATCGAGACGGTGCCGGCCGGAATTCCGCAGATTGATTTGCTCACGGGCGGGCTGCCGCGCGGAAGTTTGACGGAAATTTTCGGACCTCCCTGCTCCGGACGGACCAGTTTACTGATAGCGGCGCTGGCTTCGCGAACAGCTGCATCGGAGGTGTGCGCGCTGGTGGATGGGCGCGACACTTTCGATCCTCATTCCGCGGCAGCGGCGGGCGTGAAACTCGAACGATTGCTGTGGGTGCGCTGCGGAAATATCGAGCAGGCCATGCGCTCGACCGACCTGCTGATCCAGGGCGGCGGATTTGGAATGATCGCGCTGGACCTGAGCGATATTGCGCCGCGGATCGTGCGGCAGGTGCCGCTGAACGCATGGTTCCGGCTGCGGCGCGCGGTGGAAAATACGCCGACGCTGCTGTTGCTGGTGGGGCAGGAATCGAATGCCAAGACTTGCGCTTCGCTGGTGCTGCGGCTGGAGGACGAAGCGGCGCGATGGTCTGGCGGGTGCGGTGATTTCGGCAACGGCGACGGTGAGTGCGCGGCTGCGGCTGGCGCGGCGCCATCGTGCGCGAAATTGCTCGATGGCTGTAGCAGCCACGTGGAAATTATTCGTTCCCGGGTGCAAGCGGCCGGGGCGGGAGCCGAAGCGGAGATTTCTTCGGCGCACTTTTTGACTGCCGCTGCGAACGGCGGTGAGGCTTCGTTTGAAATGGAAGTTGCGTGGAAACATTTCGCGCCAGTGATTAACGGGGCTAACGATTTTCCGAACAGGTCTCCGAACGAGCCGGAAGCAAAAGGAGGGCGCGCGCCGAGGTGAGCCGCTTCCCTGCTCTTCTTCGCTCAAATCGCCATGGCCTTCGCTGCGATTTTCGTTCCTCATTTTCCGGTGCAGGCCGTGGTGCGAGTCGAACTGGGATTGCGCGGGTGCGCGG
>JBAVQT010000447.1:0-6834 GCA_049694295.1 Candidatus Acidiferrales bacterium | reverse complement strand
GCGCCGTCCTGCTACCGCTGACCGAATTTCCTCGGCGCGCCGAAATTCTCGATCGGATGCGCGTGATGGCGCCCTCGGGCCGCGACGACGGGGAAGCGCCTGCCGGGTTCTATCCGGGATGGGAATTCCGCGAGTTCCTCTTGGAGGATCGCAGGTCAGTGCTATTCGATCTCGCGAACGATCCGCTGATCGTGCAGGACGAGCCCGTGCTGTTGGCGGCGGCGGTGGAAAAATATCGCAAAGATATGGCCGTCGCATTCGACGAAGCCGACGATCCGCTGGCAGAACCTCCCGCGAAATTCATATTCGGCGACGAAGAGTGGTCGCTGGCTCTCGAGCTCTCGCCGCGACTCGGTCTCGAACATCTCGCCGTCAGCTCGGAAAACTCGACGCCGCGCTTTTTACAGACGCAGCCCACCACGCGCTACCACGGCAACGTGGCCGCTTTCATGGCCGAGGTGCGCGGCCGGCTCACGGCAGGCGAGCAAGTAATGGTGTCGGCTTCGAGCACCGGCGAACTCGAGCGCCTGGCGGATATTTGCAACGAATATGAGCTGCCGTATCGTGTCGGCGAACTGGAGGAAAACGTCACCATCACACGGCTTGCCGAAGAGGGAACAGGCGGGGGACGGCCTTCGCTGGTGCTCACCAAGGCGCCGCTGATCGAAGGAGTCATCTTTACGGAATCGAAACTGGTGCTGCACGGTACGGCCGATCTTTTCGAATCGTTGCCGGCGCCGACGCAGCGGGCGCGCTCCCGCCCGAAAACCGCCAGCTTTTTCAGCGATTTTTCGGATCTCAAGCCCGGCGATTATGTGGTCCATATCGATCACGGCATCGGCCAGTTCGAGGGCCTGCGGCAAGTGGCCGTGGAGGGCGCGAGCGGCGAATTCATGCTGCTGCGCTATTACGACGACGCAAAGCTGTACGTTCCGCTCGCTCGGCTGGACCTGGTCACAAAGTATCAGTCGCTGGGCGGCGCGGAACCGCAGCTGGATAAGCTCGGCACCGGGGTCTGGGAAGCGCGCAAGTCGCGAGTCAAGAAGTCGGTGCACGATATGGCCGACCAACTACTGGCGCTCTACGCTGAGCGCAAGAGCGCGCCGGGCCACGCCTTTCCGATCGACACGAACTTTCAGCGCGAGTTTGAAGATGCCTTCGAGTTTGAGGAGACGGCCGACCAGCAGCGCGCGATCGAAGACGTGAAGCGGGATATGGAAACGACGCTGCCGATGGACCGGCTGCTCTGCGGGGACGTCGGCTACGGTAAGACGGAAGTCGCGATGCGCGCGGCGTTCAAGGCGATTTCCGATTCCAAGCAGGTCGCGGTGCTCGCGCCCACTACGGTGCTTGCTTTCCAACATTTCGAGACTTTCCGGCGGCGTTTCGCCGCATTCCCGGTGCGCATCGGTATGCTCAGCCGCTTTCGCACCGCGGCGGAACAAAAGGTGACGCTCGAGGAGCTGGAAGCCGGGAAAGTGGATATTGTGATTGGCACGCATCGCATTCTTTCGAAGGATGTGAAGTTTCACGACCTGGGCCTGCTGGTGGTGGACGAAGAGCAGCGCTTCGGCGTGGCGCACAAGGAACGGTTGAAGGAGATTCGCAAGAATGTGGACGTGCTGACCATGTCGGCCACGCCGATTCCGCGCACTCTTCACATGTCACTGGTGGGTCTGCGCGATATGAGCCTGATCGAAACGCCGCCGAAAGACCGGCTGGCGATTCAGACCACGGTGGCGCCTTTCAGCGAGGCGCTGGTGCAGCGGGTGATCGCCGAGGAATTGGAACGAGACGGTCAGGTGTTCTTCGTCCACAATCGAGTGGAATCCATCATTTCGCTGGCCGCGCTGATCCAGCGGCTGGTGCCGAAAGCGCGGGTGGTGGTGGGGCACGGTCAGATGAACGAAGCGGAGCTGGAAAAAGTGATGCTGAAATTTGTGCGCAATGAGGCGGACATCCTTGTATCGACGACCATCATCGAAAATGGGTTGGACATCCCCCGCGCCAACACCATCATCATCAATCGCGCGGACCGCATGGGACTCTCCGAGCTGTACCAGCTTCGCGGACGGGTGGGCCGCTCAAACCAGCGCGCGTACGCCTATTTGCTCATACCGCCGGATACGCCGCTGACTCCCATTGCGCGCACGAGATTGGCGGCTTTGAAGGAGTTCAGCGACTTGGGCGCGGGATTCCGCATTGCGGCGCTGGACCTGGAGCTGCGCGGCGCCGGCAACATCCTGGGTCGCGAACAGCATGGGCACATCGAGTCCGTGGGCTTCGATATGTACGTGCAAATGATGGAGCGAGCGGTCGCGGAGCGAAAGGGGCAGGCGGTGGCGCCCGAGCGTCGTGCGACGCTGAACCTGGGTCTCGACATCCGGATTCCGCCGGAATACATCGAAAGTGAAAATCTGCGACTGCGGATTTACAAGCGTGTGGCCGGCGTTTCGAGCGATGCGGAGCGTGCCGAGGTGCGCAAGGAGCTGGAAGACCGCTTCGGGCCGCCTCCACCGCCGGTGGAAAGCCTGCTCGATTATTCGGTGATGAAGGCGCTGGCCGAGAAACTGCTGGTGGCGTCAATTGATCGGCGCGGCGATCAGGTGGCGGTTAAGTTCTATGACGACACACCTTTGGGGCCGGAGCGGCTCGTCAAGCTAATACGCAAACGGCCGGACATGCGGCTGGATCCAAGCGGCGTATTGTGGCTGAATTGGAAAGCGATGCAGGGCGGCCCGATGGGTGCAGTTAGAAACGTCTTGCTGCAACTACAATCGTAGGGATAAAATTTCTTTTGAATAGGTATGGTTAACATGACAACGAATATAAAGACGAAAATGAATCGCTTGTGGGTGGCATCGCTGACGATTTCCGGAGCTGCCATGCTGCTGGTGGTCGCTGCTTCGCCGGTGGGCGCGCAGGCCAAGCCCGTGGTGATCGAAGAGATTGTCGCGCGGGTCAACAACGATATCGTCACGCTTTCCGACTTTCAGAAGGCCGACGCCGCGTTGCATCAAGACATCGCGCAGGAATGCCAGGGCTGTATGCCGGACAAGATCGATGCGGAATACAAAGACCGCTCGAAGGATCTGCTGCGCGATCTGATCGATCAGGACCTGCTCGTGCAACGAGCCAAGGACGAAGGCATCAGCGTGGAAACCGATGTGGTCAAGCGCCTGGATGAAGTTCGCAAGCAGAATAATCTCGACAGCATGGACGATCTGGAAAAGGCCGTCGAGAAATCGGGAATTCCCTGGGAAGACTATAAGACCCAGATTCGCAACAACCTATTGACGCAGGAAATCATTCGGCACGATGTGGGCGGGCGCATCAATATCGGGCCCGACGAGGTAAAGGCCTACTACGATGCGCACCAGACGGAGTTCGTGCGTCCCGAGGAAGTGGCGCTGTCGGAAATTTTCCTGACCACGGATGGCATGAGCCCGGAGGAAATTGAGGCCACCGAGCGCAGGGCCGATGACCTCCACAATCGCGTGGTGAAGGGCGAGGATTTCTCGCAGCTGGCCACCCGCTATTCCGAAGGCAGCACCGCCAAGCAAGGCGGCGACCTGGGCACCTACGAGCGCGGCCAGCTCGACAAAACCCTCGATGCGGCCGTGTTCAAGATGGACAAGGGCCAGATCACCGACGTGATCCAGACCAAGACCGGCTTCGAAATTTTAAAGGTGGACGATCATTTTCAGGCAGGGCAGCAGCCGCTCGACAAAGTGCAGAACGACATCATGAACAAGCTGTACCTGCAGCGGGTCCAACCGGCGCTGCGGCAGTTTCTGGCGCAACTGCGCGAAGAAAGTTATGTGACGGTAAGAGCTGGGTACACAGATTCCGCGGCGGTGCCGGGTGCGACAGTGATCCAGGAAGTGGCTCCGACGCCCGACACGCAGGTTAAGAAAAAGAAGAAATCAGCGAAGGCGAACGGCCTGTGAAGTCGCGTTTCGTGACCGATCTGAAAGATGGCGAAGCGGTGACCTCTCATTTTCTGGTGCGCGAAAAGGAAGTGCGCATCTCGGCGCGCACCGGAAAATCGTGGCTGGAAGTGGGACTGGCCGACCGTACCGGCTCGATCTCCGGAAAAATGTGGGACAACTTTGAAGGGTTGGTAAAGACTTTTGAAGCCGACGATGTGGTTCAGATTCGGGCGCGGGTCAAGCTCTATAACGGCAGCAAGGAACTGACTCTCGAACAAATCATTCCCGCCGCCGAACGCGAGTACGACATTGCGGATTTTTTGCCGCACACTAAGCAGGACGTCGAGAAAATGTTTGCCGACGTTCGCGCCGTCGTGGCCGGGATGAAGAATCCGGCGCTGCGGAAACTGTTGAATGACATTCTGGATGATCCGGCGATCGCGGCCAAGTTCAAACGCGCTCCCGCAGCGATGACCATGCACCATGCGTTCATCGGCGGCTTGCTGGAGCACGTGCACAGCCTGATCGGCCTGTCGCGCGGACTCGCATCGCATTACCCCGAGCTCGACGCCGATCTGATTCTCGCCGGGATCGTGGTGCACGATATCGGAAAAATCGAAGAGCTGCGCTACGCACGCGCCTTCGACTACTCGACCGAAGGACGCCTGCTCGGGCACATAGCCATCGGCCTGATGATGGTGCGCGAGAAAATTAAAGCGATCGCGGATTTTCCGACGGCGCAGGCATTGCTGGTGGAGCACCTGATATTGAGCCACCATGGCTCGCTGGAATTTGGTTCGCCCGCGCTGCCGCAGACGCGCGAGGCCGTGGCGCTGCATTTTCTGGACGACCTGGATTCGAAAATGGCGGCGATGCGCGCTTCGATCGAATTGGCAGCGGCCACGGGATCGCCTGACGCGGTCTGGACCGACCGAAATCCGGCGCTGCGGCGCGCGCTACTGCGCACCGACAGGTTTCTCGAGACCAAATGAACATTCTCTTCACATCACCACGACGGGCGGTCCTCGATCTCGCGCCCCTCGAACTCGACTGCATGAACACGCTGTGGCCGATGGGCGAAGGCACGGTTCGCGAAATTCGCGATAGCCTGGCGCCACGCCGCCCGCGAGCCTATACCACAATCATGACCATCATGGATCGCCTGGCGCGCAAGGGAGTGGTCGAGCGGCGCAAATCGGGACGTGCCTATGTGTATCGGCCCAACCTTTCAGCCGAGGATGCGCGGACGCAGGCGGTTTCGCAGGTGGTCGAGAATTTTTACGGCGGCTCGCGCGAGGCAATGCTTTCGGACCTATCGCAGCCGGCGCTGATCGAAATTGTGCAGGCGCGGGCGGCGGCCGCGGCGGCGTCTGCCGCGTCGCGGGCTCTGGTCGCGACGGCTGCTGCTGTTTCTGGCGTCGGTGCGCAGCCTGTGGTGCACGCCGTCGCTTTCGTTCCAATCGTTTCGGCAGCGACCCCTCCACGAGGCGGCGCTTTCGGGGGCCGCGCGCGGCCCGGTGCCGATTCGTCGGACGCTCGCGAAACAGCCGAGCGAATTGACGACACGCTGCTCTAGACATGTTTCCCGCCGAAATCACGGTTCGCAATCGCGCCTTGCGCCCGGCCACTATCCTTGCGCCGATGGCGGGCGTCACCGACACGGTTTTCCGGCGCGTGATCCGCTCGCTGGGCGGCTGCGGCCTGATCATGACGGAGTTCACCAGCGCCGAAGGGCTTTCGCGCAAGACCGCTCGCACGCTGCACTACCTCTATTTCGATGATGACGAGCATCCCATCGCGGCGCAGATATTTGGCGCCGATCCGGAAGTGATGGCGCGCGCCGCTGCGCTCACCGAAGACCTGGGCTTCGATCACATAGATGTGAACCTGGGCTGTCCGGTGAAAAAAGTGGTGAAATGCGGCGGATCCGGCCTGTTGCGAGATCTGGGAAAACTCGAAATCCTGCTGAGGGCCGTGCGCGCCGCGGTGACGATTCCGCTTACGATAAAAATCCGCTCCGGCTGGGACGAAAATAATATCGTCGCGGTGGATGTGGCGCGCATGGCCGAGCAGGTGGGCATCGAGGCCATCGCCGTTCACCCGCGAACTCGCATGCAGGGCTACGCGGGAAACGCGGATTGGAGCGTGATTGCCGCGGTGAAGCGGGCGGTGCGGATTCCTGTCATCGGCAACGGCGACATTCGCACGCCCGAAGACGCGGTTCGCATGGTCGAGGAGACCGGTTGCGACGCGGTAATGATCGGGCGCACCGCATCGTCGAATCCTTGGATTTTCCGGCAAATCGCGGATTATCTTTCAACCGGATGCTACGACGAGCCGACGGAGTCCGACCGTCACCAATTGCTTTCAAGTTATTTTCGCAGCTTGATTGACGCCGCGATGCCTGACGCGGTGGGCAAAATGAAACAGTTCGCGTCGCTTTTCACGCATGGTGTGCGAAATGGCTCGGAACTCCGCCAGGCGGTTCACCACTCGCAGTCGGCCCCGGAGATCCTGGATTGCGTCGATGCCTTCTTCACCAAGTCAGTGATTTCCTAGCGAGCGTTTCCGTCCGCCGTGAGACTTGCCTCGTCCTACTCGTCCCGCGTGATTAGAAGTTGACGGTAGGCTTCGCGGCGCGTGATGCCGCGTTCGCGAGCCGCTTGCTTCAGGGCAGTTTTTTGGTCCACTCTGCGCTCGCGTTCGATTTCCTCGACGCGCTTTGCCAGCGGCACGGCGATCGCGGCCGCTTGCGCAGCTTCGTGTTTCAATGCGCCGTCTGCCGCTCCGATTACCAAGGTAATTTCGCCGCGAGCCGGTTTCTCGCGCACCGCCGCCACCAAATCCTGCAGGTGGCCGCGCACAAACTCTTCGTGCACCTTGGTCAGCTCCCGCGCGATCA
>JBAVQT010000446.1:0-8409 GCA_049694295.1 Candidatus Acidiferrales bacterium | reverse complement strand
CCACCGATAGCGTCATCGAGACTTCGTAGCTGATCATCTGCGCCGAACTGCGCAGCCCGCCCAGCAGCGGATATTTGCTGTTCGAGGACCATCCCGCCAGCGCCACGCCGTAGACGCCCAGCGATGTCACCGCAAACAGAAATAAGAGTCCAATGTCGAGGTTCGATACGATGAACACCGGCTGCCCCAGCCAGTGTGAATAAGGACCGGTAGTCGGCCCAAAGGGAATCAGCGCGATGGCCGTCAGCGCCAGCGAGAGCGCCAGAAACGGCGCGAGCGTATACACAAACTTGTCGGAATCCGGCGGAGTCAGGTCTTCCTTGAATAGAAATTTCAGGCCGTCAGCCAGCGGCTGCAGCAGGCCGTGCGCGCCCACGTAATAGGGGCCCCAGCGCGATTGGATTCGCGCCACGACTTTGCGCTCGAACCAGGTCAGGTAGGCTAGCGCCGTCATCACTACAAACAGCAGAACGGCTATCTTGACTAGCGATACCACCAGGACTGGATGCTGGGTGACGAACTCCACGGCTTGTCTTTTGCCTCGTTGGTCGAATTCAGCCTGGAACAATACCGGCCCAGAGTGCCGCTCGTAAACAGAAAATCGTTCGATGAAAATACCGTGCCGGCCGGAACGTCGTAAGACTCTTCCACCTGCTGGCACGACGCCGACGAAAGTTCCGCCCCGCCGCCCAGCAGCGCGGCAGCCTGCAATTCGTAGCCCGCCACGTGGTGGCGAATTTCTTCGAATGCCGCCGAGACGGTGCGCAGATGAATGGCCGATCCCGCTCCCAGCATGGAAAGCTGGTGCGACAGTATGCGGATCAAATCGTAATCGCTTCGCGGTCCCTGCGGATCGATCGCGCGGTGTGTCATCTGCACTTCGCCCGCGGTGTTCGTCATCGTCCCGTCTTTTTCGTAGCTCGATGCCGCCGGCAGCACCACATCGGCGCGCAGCGCCGTTTCCGTCAGAAAAAGATCGTGTACCACCAGCAGTTCCAGGCCCGCCAGGCGCTCTGGCTGTGCCACTCCGAAAGTTTTCAGCGGATTCGCGCCCACCACGTAAAGCGCTTTTAATTTTCCGCCAACCGCCGCTTCCATCATTCCTCGCGCCGTCAGTCCGGCCGCCGCCGGAATCTCCGCGCCCCACAGCCGGCTGAAACGCTGCCGCTCCGCCGCGTCCGAGATCGGCGCGTAACCCGGCAAGCGATCCGGCAGCACGCCCATGTCCGCCGCGCCGCGCGAATTCGCATAATCGCCCAGCGCCATGTAGCGCGTGGTCCCTGGCAGCCGCGCCGCGAAGGAAACCAGATCGCGAATCGCCGCGCCCTGAATTTCCGCGCCGAAAAGAATTACCACGTCTTTTTCCGCTTCCAGAGCCGCCTTCAGTTGCACCAACTCTTCGGTGGTCTTCGCGTCGAATTGGCCCTGCTCCACCGCCAGCCAGCGCAGCGCTCCGCGCTCGCCGCCGTTTGGCGCCACTTCCACGCCGATTTTCGCCTGGCGATGAATCTTGCTCGGCCGGCTGTTGATCGCATAGAGCCGCGCGCCCTGCAGCCGCACCGCGCTGCGAATTTGCCAGGCCACCAGCGGATTCTGCTGCGTCACATCGTTGCCGATCAGGAAAATGGCCGATGCCGCCGCGACATCTTTCATCGTCGCGGCTGCGCCTTTGGCCCTTGGTCCCAGCGCCGCGGCCAGGCCTGCGTAGTCGGCCGTGCGATGGTGGTCGATGTTGTTGGTGCCCAGCGTCGCGCGCGCAAATCGGTTCAGCAGGTAGTTTTCTTCGTTGGTCGTGTGGTTTGACCCGATCACGCCGATCGCCGTCCCGCCGTGCTTTTCGTGAACCTGCTTCAGCCGCCGCGCGATCTCTTCGATCGCATCTTCCCAGCTGGCCGGCTCGAGTTTGCCGTTGCGGCGTACCAAAGGCTGGCGAATGCGCTCCGGATTGTTCGTAAAATCGTATCCGAAGCGGCCCTTGCCGCAGAGAAATTCGTCGTTCACGCCCGAATGGTCGCGGTTATTCGCGCGCAGGATTTCGTTGTTCCGCACGCTCAAAGTAGTTTTGCATCCGTTCGAGCAGTGCGCGCAAGGATTGCCGACGTAGGTCATTTCCCACGGTCGCGTCTGGTAGCGATAGGTGCCGCTGGTCAGCGCGCCCACCGGGCAGATGTCGATGCACATGCCGCACTCTTCGCAATTCAAGTCGGCGCCGTGATTCGGAATGATCGTCGAATTCACGCCGCGAGCGCCCACGCCCAGCGCCTTCACGTCCATGCCTTCGTCGCAGACCCGCACGCAGCGGAAGCAGAGAATGCAGCGCGGCGCGTCGTAATATACCAGCGGCGAAAACTTTTCTTCCGGAGTGTGCAATTTTTCTTCCGCGTAGCGGCTGTGGTCCAGGCCGTAGCGGAATGTCATGTCCTGCAATTCGCACTCGCCGCCCTTGTCGCACACCGGGCAATCCAGCGGGTGATTGGTCAGCAAAAACTCCAGCATGTTCTTGCGCGCGCCGTGCACCTGCTCGCTGTCGGTCTGTACCACCATCCCGTCGGTCGCCACCAGCGTGCACGCCGTCTGCAGCTTCGGCATTTTTTCCACTTCCACCAGGCACATGCGGCAGGCCGCCTGCAGCGATAGTCCCGGGTAATAGCAGAACGAAGGGACTTCCACGCCCTGGCGCTTGGCCGCTTCAATCACCAGCGAACCCGCCGCCGTGGTCACCTGCTTGCCGTTGATCGTGAACGTAATCTGTTTCTGTTCCGCCATGGTTTCCCTAGTGAGCCGCCGCCAGCGCGTCGGCCGGCTTATACGCGCACTTGCCGTTCAGATGATCTTCGAATTCGTTGCGCCATTTCTTGACGATGCTGATCGTCGGCAGCGCCGCCGCGTCGCCCAGCGCGCAGAATGTCCGCCCCAGCATGTTCTGCGAAGCTTCCTGAATCACCGTGATGTCTTCGCTGGTCCCGCCGCCGTCGTGAAAGCGGTTCAGCACTTTGCGAAGCCACGCCGTGCCTTCGCGGCACGGAATGCACCAGCCGCAGGACTCGTGCGCGTAGAACTGCATGATTCGCCGCGCCAGGTCCACCATGCAGGTCTCTTCGTCGAAAATCACCGTGCCGCCCGAGCCCAGCATCGAGCCGATCTTCGCCACCGAGTCGTAATCCATCGCCACGTCAATCTCATCCGCCGAGAGCAGCGGGCAGGAGCTGCCACCGGGAATTACGGCCTTCAATTTTTTGCCGCCGCGAATCCCGCCGGCCACTTCTTCGATCAGCCGCCGCAGCGGAAATCCCAGCGGCAGTTCGTAAATGCCCGGCCGATTGATGTGTCCCGAAATCGAGTAAAGCCGCGTGCCGCCATTTTTCGGAGTGCCCAGGCTCGCGTACCATTCGCCGCCGCCGCGGATGATCGCCGGCACCGTGCTCAGCGTTTCCACATTGTTGATTACCGTGGGACAGCCATACAATCCCACCACGGCAGGGAAAGGCGGCTTGATGCGCGGATAGCCGCGCTTGCCTTCGAGCGATTCCATCAGCGCCGATTCTTCGCCGCATTCGTACGCGCCCGCGCCGGTGTGCGTCACTAGTTCGAAGTCGAATCCGCTGCCCATGATGTTCTTGCCCAGATAACCCGCCGCGTAGGCTTCCGCGATCGCGTTGTCCAGAATGTCGATGATGTAGCGGTACTCGCCGCGAATGTACGCGTAGCCTTGATGAGCGCCGATCGCCCGGCCCGCAATCACCATTCCTTCGATTAATTGATGGGGATCCATTTCCATCAGCGGACGATCTTTCGAAGTGCCCGGCTCGCTCTCATCGCCGTTCGCCAATAGGTATTTCGGCTTCGGCGAATCTTTCGGCACGAAGCTCCACTTCATTCCCGTAGGGAATCCAGCGCCGCCGCGCCCGCGCAGCGCCGATTTCTTCACCTCTTCGATGATTTGATCGGGCGTCATCTGCTTCAGCGCTTTTTCGAGAGCCTGGTAGCCTTCGGTCTTCAGGTAGGTTTCGATCTTCGTGGAATTCGGAATCCCGAATCGCTGGCTGATGACCACTTTCTCGGCGGGCAATCGATCGTGCAGCGCGCCGGAAATCACCGGATCGGGCTTGGGCCGCTTGTTTTCCTGCAGTTGCTCCAGAATGACGTCGATTTTTTCCGGCGTCAGATTTTCGTGGAAATCGAAATTCACCTGCATCGCCGGAGCGCCCGTGCACGCGCCGATACACTCCACTTCCTCCAGCGAAAACGTTCCCGTCGGCGACACTTGCTTGTTGCCGATTCCCAGCCGCTTCTGCAGGTGCTGAAAAATCTCGTTCCCGCCGCGCATCATGCAGGAAATATTCGTGCACACCTGCAGGTGATAGCGCCCCGCCGGCTTGCGCCGCAGCATTGAGTAATATTCCAGCGTCTCGGTCACCTGGGTCATGTTCAGGTCCAGGCGCCGCGCGATTTCTTCCAGCAATTCATCGCTCAAGTGATCGAAAAAATCCTGGGCGAACATCATCATGGGAATCAGCGCCGAGCGCTTTACGGGATAGAGCCCGGCCAGTTCCTTGAATTTCGCGTCTAGTGCCGGCGGCAGTTGCATGATTTGGCTTTGCATTCCCCGAATTAGCGGTCTACTTCGCCCAGCACGATGTCGGTGGTTCCGATGCAGGCCACCACGTCCGCTATCAGTCGTCCGATAGCCAGATTCGGCAGCGACTGCAGGTTCACGAACGACGGAGTGCGGAATTTCAAGCGGTACGGCTTCGCCGATCCGTCGCTCGCCAGAAAAATTCCCAGTTCGCCGCGCGGCGATTCGATCGCGCTGTAAACTTCCCCCGGCGGCGCCGCGAAACCTTCCGTGAAAATCTTGAAATGATAAATAAGCCCTTCGATCGAAGTTTTCATTTCTTCGCGGGCCGGCGGCACAACTCCCGGCGCTTCCGAGCGAATCGGCCCGTCGATTACATTTTTCTTCATTGCCTGTCGCACGATTTTCAGGCTCTCGCGCATCTCCGCCACGCGCACCTGGTAACGCGCGAAGCAGTCCGCTCCCGTCGCCGTTTTCACTTCGAAATCGAATTCGTCGTAGCTCGAATAGGGAAACATTTTGCGAATATCAAACGCCACGCCGCTCGCGCGCAGCAGCGGCCCGGAAATTCCCATGGCGATCGCGTCCGCCGCCTTGATCACGCCCACGCCCTGCGTGCGCGCCATCCAAATGCGATTTTCCGTCAGCAGCGTTTCGTATTGATCGATTCGCGCCGGAAACATATCCAGAAATCGCTGCACGCGCTCCAGCCAGTCCGGCGGCGGCTCCAGAGCCAGCCCGCCGATGCGGATGTAGCTCGTCATCATGCGCTGGCCGGAGAGATACTCGAAAATTTTCAAAATTTCTTCGCGCTCGCGGAAACAGTAAAGAAAAACCGACATGGCCCCCAGATCGATCGCGTGCGTCCCGAGCCAAACCAGATGCGAAGCGATGCGCGTCAATTCCGCCAGCAGCACGCGGATATATTGCGCGCGCTTGGGAACTTCCAGCTCCAGAAGTTTTTCCACCGCCAGGCAATACGCCAGATTATTGGATAGCGGCGCCAGGTAATCGATCCGGTCCGTCAGCGTAATCACTTGCGAATACGTTTTCGATTCCGACGATTTTTCGATTCCGGTGTGCAGGTAGCCGATTACCGGCTCCGCCTTCACCACGATTTCGCCGTTGAGCTCCAGAATCACGCGCAGCACCCCGTGCGTCGAGGGATGCTGCGGTCCCATGTTCAGCACCATCGTCTGCGCCGCGCCGGTCACCGTTTCGACAGTTGTCGTCATCGCTTGGCGATCCTCATGGAATTCTAGCGATACCCTTCGACGGGATAATCTTTGCGCAGCGGATGGCCTTCCCAATCATCCGGCAGCAGAATGCGCGTCAGCGCGGGATGGCCCTCGAAGCGCACTCCGAAAAGATCGTAATTCTCGCGCTCGTGCCAATTTGCTGTTGGCCACACGCTCACGATCGACGGCGCCGTGGCATCGCTTCCATCGAGGCGCACGCGCAGTCGCAATCTTTCGCGGCGATCGAGTGAAAGTAAATGGTAGTTCAGTTCGAAGCGCGGCTCGATGGGAAATCGATCGACCACGGTAATGTCCGAAAGATACGAAAATCGCAGCGCGGAATCGGAGGCGAGAAATTCGCAAGCCCCGCGCAAATGTTCGCGAGGGACGACCACCGTCGTTTCGCCGCGAAACTCAATCACTTCGGCGACCGCTCGCGCGTTCCATTCCTTGAGTTTTTGAACTACCGGATGTTTTTCCGTTTCCTGCGGTTCCACAATGATTCCGATTCCCGGCGCGTCAGCGACTCCAGTCCAACGCACCCTTTTTCCAGAGGAATATATATCCCGCCACCAAAATTATAATGTAGAGCAGCATCTCCACAAAACCAAACACCTGCAGGTCCCGATACACCAGCGCCCACGGATACAAAAATATGGCCTCGAGATCGAACAGAATAAACAGCAACGCCACCATGTAATATTGCACCGAAAACGGGTCGCGTGCATCGCCCGTCGGCCGGATCCCGCATTCGTACGGCTGATCTTTTTCGCGCGTTCTTTTGTGCCGTCCCACGATCGCGGAGGCGAGGACGAGGACGGCGGCGAGGCCGCAGGCGAGTATAAACATCAGCAACAGCGGGCCATATTTGTCGAGGTAATTGATGTCCATGTTCGATGCGTTGCTATAATAGCGGCGCTCGCGACATCGGTCAATTGAACTTCGAGAATTATTTTTAGCGCCGGAAAGCGCAAGCGCGCCGGCAGGAGGGAACTGCGCCGCGATGAGTTCGGGTTTCAACACCGACGTGCGCGCCGGAGACCGCGTCTTCCACGTGCAGACCGAAGACCGCGGGCCGGCGCATCCCATCATTGACACGGTGGTCTACCAGAGCGGGCGGGTGGTGTATCGCCGCGCTTCACCGTACGGGGATTTCGCGTCACTGCCGGAGTTTACGCCGCAGGCGCTGCGGCAGCGCGTGGAGGATCAGCACCGCGCGGTGGTGGAAGATGTGCGCTCGGGCGCGATTGAAGACCAGACGCGCGGAGCGTCGCAAGCCGCCCCGCCGGTGGACATCGAAGTGCAGCTTTTGAATCCCGGGTCGTGGCTATCGGCTGGAAATGTGTCACTGGACGTGGCGATTTTGCGCCGCGCGGATCAGCAGCCGGAAAAGGACGTGCACGTGGAAGCCCTGATAGAAGGGGCTTTGCAAGAGGATCGGCACGCGGCGAAGACCGACGAACAGGGCCGGGTGAAAATTCAGTTTCCGCTGCCGCCGCTGGGCAAGGGCGATCTGGCGCTGGTGATTCAGGCGCGCGCGGCGGGAGCGCAGGACGAAATTCGATTTGCGATGCGCTCGCGCTCGAGCAATCCCGCGGCGGGACCGGCTCCGGCCGGGGCGTCGTCCTAAACGCAGCGACGATGGTCGGATGACCTTGAAGATCACAGTGAAAATTAATGGCGAGGTGCGGGAAATCCCCGAGGGGCTTTCGGTGGCGGCGCTCCTCGAGCATCTTCAGATGGCCGGCGATCGCGTGGCGGTGGAACGGAATCTGGCAATTCTTCCGAGCGCGCAGTGGAACAGCACGCCGGTGCAGACCGGCGACAGTTTTGAGATCGTGCATTTGGTGGGCGGCGGCTAGCCGGCGGCGCGTTGCGATCGCCGGTGCGAAAAATTTCTTAGCCAGATGTGCTGCTTCGCGGCGCGAAAGTGTCAGCGCGCGGGGCGACGAAAAAGCGAAATTTCGAGGGTCAAAACAGGCACGTAACTAGGTCAACCTAGTTGACCTTAAAACAGCATGCAAATGGCCTTCCGAGGGCGACTTTTGGCGACAAAAGGCCGACTTTTTGCACAAAGCGACCCCGCAGTTTGGAGTGAATGGCGTAACCCCAAGCGGCAGTGGAGGTTACAAGCGGACACATGTTGCGCGATTTACTTTTTTGCGCAAAAAAGCTCGCATGGCCCGAATGACGAGTCGCGAAAGCGCGGAATGCGCAAAACCGGCGGTTGGCACACACTTTGGCTGAAGACTCGACGCGCGGCCTCCTGTAGGGTTGGTACAGAAAAGCCGGTCCGAGCACCTCGTGAATTCTCTCTCACTCGAACCTCAGTAGTTTCCCTCCTGCAAAGTGACCCCGCCCACGGCGAGGTGTGACATTCGTCGCAGCGGCTGGCGAGAACCTCGGCTAGACGCATATAGGACGCCCGGAAAAGCGACCATGCCATTCCGCTATGGGGAATCGTTCAAGAGAGAAGCCGGACGTGCCGATGGCGAGAGACAAACGGGGTGAGAAGGCAAAATCGGGATTTAATTTTGGCTTCGAGAGTGTGCTGTTTTGTACAGTCTCGTCATTAGGAGCTGACTTACCCTACTT
>JBAVQT010000445.1:0-5782 GCA_049694295.1 Candidatus Acidiferrales bacterium | reverse complement strand
GCATCGGTCGGCGCAACGCGCGGAGCCTGCCAGGCGGCCGGGCCCGCAGGCGCTGCGGCGGGCGCGAACAATCCTGTGAGCGGGTTCGCGGTGGCAGCGGCATGTTCCGATCCCAGCGGCGAGGAGTCCGCGTTGGCAGTGGCCGACTTTGGATTGAGCAAATTCTTGACGCGCAAAATCAAATCCTGCGGCTGAAACGGTTTGCGGATCAGCTCATCGGCTTTCACCGCCATCGCCCGCTCTGCCACCGTGCGATTCACCACGCCGGACATCAAGACGACCGGCGTCTTGCCGAGTTGCTCGTGCTGCTTGATGAATTCGCAGACTTCGTAGCCGTCTTTGTCGGGCATGATGACGTCGGTGATCACGGCGTCGGGCGCGGAGTCGCCGAACTGCGCGATGGCCGAGGCTGCGTCGGCGCAGGTGATCACGTGGATATTCTCGCGCTTGAACGCGAGCTTGATCACTTCGCGCATGGTGGCGCTATCGTCAATGAAATAGACGGTGGGAGTGCGCGCAGCCGTCAGGGTCTGGGTCTCGCTCATGTCGGCTCCTCTTCCTGGACCACATCACGCTGGCTTTCGTCGAATTCGCGCATGGCGTCGAGCAGCAAGTCGGTGGCGGAGCGCAGCACGGTACGCTGCGCGGCCGTCGCGCCATAATTAAACTTGTACACTCCGCTGGCCGCTTCCTGGCAGGTCTTCACGATCTGCGTGACGGCTTCGTCGCCGAAAAGCATGCCGCTTTCGGCGTGAACGATTTCGCCGCCTTCGAAAAAGATGATCCCGTCCGCATCGGCTGCGTTGATGTGCAGCGCTCCTGTCTGGCGCGCCTGGCCCAGCATCTGGATGACTCCCGGCAGATCGAGATGCGAAAGCTTCCCGCTCAAATCAGTTTCGGCGCTGGTCAGCATTTGCGTGGGCTGGAAACCATCCTGGCGGCTGAGCAGAAAACTCCGCACGTGCGCCGCGATGTCCGCCGCAGGTCGTCTCCGATCCACATAGTCATCGCAACCCGCGCGATAGGCTTCAAACAGTGCCTGATCTCCACCGGCGCCAACAGCCAGGAGCGCAATGCTTGCCGTCTTCGGATCGGCGCGGAGAATTGGCGCAATTTCGTACGCGCCCATATCGCGAAGATTCGTGGCGCACAATATCGCGGCCGGCATGTTCCATTCGAGCATGGTGAGGGCGTAGGCCGCCTGCGCGCTGGCGATTACTTCGAAGCCTTCCTGCTTGAGCGCGTCGGTGAGGCGCTTGGAAAAATAGACATTGCTGTCGATCAGCAGGATGCGGGGCTGCGTGGAGGCCGCGTTCATCGGCGCACCTGCACTGCGTCGGCGTGCACGTGGGCGGGCTCGGGCGGGCGAGCCGCTGCGAGCAGATTCAAATCCAGGACGTCGAGCCGCTCCTCGCCTGCCGTCAGCTTGCCGATGACAAATTCGGGATCATCCGCATCTCGCGGCTCGAGATCTCCGGTGGCCATTTCGCATTCGCCATTCACGGGAATCGCGCTCGGCTCGCTGGTGTTTCCAAACTCGCGCTGCGCCACCAGGTAAAACCGATGCATCGGCGATTCGCGCCCGATCAGGACCGGGCCCGCGTCATACACCGGCACGATGTGTCCGCGGCGAACAATCACCCCGGCAAGCAGCGCCGTGCGATGCGGAAAATGATGGAGACGCACGGGCGGCGCAAGCTCCACCACGATGTTGGCCGGCAGCGCAAAGCGCCGGTTGCCCACCTGGAGCAGCACGAACGAATCTCGCTCGCCCTCTCGTTTCCCGCTCATGCTTGCACGGCTCCTTCGAGTTCGCGTTTCGCTTCGTCGGCTTTGGTAATGCGATCCAGATGCTCGATCTCGGCTGGCGCGAGAAAGCCGGAAGGTGCGACAACCGGGATCACTTGATCGTCAATGTAAGCCAGGCCGCGGTACCAGCGGCGCTCATCGCCCGTGAATGCCAGCGGCAGGGCGTGAACCGCCGCGATCTCGGCCATTCGCTCGATTTTGTCAACCAGCACGGCCGCGCGGGCCTGCCGCAGGATCAGCACCAGCGTAGGACGCGTGACGCGCAAACCGAAATGCGCGCTGGCGTTGACTACATACCATGCGCGTTGATTGCGCTCGATCCGGTGCTTCACTTTCGGCATCTCCGCCAAACCCATCTCGACCGCCGCGCCCGCCAGGCTGTCCGTGCTGCGAATTTCCTGAACCGCCTCCGCCGCGATCGCAAAATGCTGATTGGCCACCGTGAACAGAATCACCGCTTCGGAACGGCGACCGCGCCGCGCCTTGGCCGGCTCCTGCAATGCAAATTTCATCGCACGCCCACCGGTGCCGCGCGGCAGATTTTCGCCACCCGCTTCTCGATAGCGCCGCTGATTTCGTCGAGGCCCGCCACTTCGTCTATGCAGCCGGTCTTGATCGCTTCGGCGGGCATTCCGAAAATCACCGAGGTGGCCTCATCCTGCGCGATCGCGTAGCCCGCCGCCGATCGCACATGTTTCACGCCCTTGGCCGCGTCGCCGCCCATCCCCGTGAGCACCACGCCCACGGCCAGCGAGCGCGCGTAGGCGCTGACGCTTTCAAAGGTGACGTCCGCGCAGGGACGGTAGCCGTCAATGCGCGCCCCGGAGTCCAGCAAGATTTTTCCCGTCCCGCCCAGTCGTAGATGATGCGAGCCAGGACACAAATAAATGACTCCCGGCTGCGGCGCTTCGCCCGTCTCCGCTTCTTTCACCGGCATCTGCGCGATTTCCGCCAATTGCACGGTGAACTGCTTCGTAAAGGTGGCCGGCATGTGCAGCACCAGAAAAATCGCGGCAGGCAAATCTTTCGGCAAGCCCGCGACCACGCGCATCACCGCCGCAGGGCCGCCTGTGGAAGCAGCTATTACCACCATCGGAAATTTTCCGCCGTTTTGCGAAGCGTAAGCCGCGCCGAGCGCCGCGCTGGAAGCCGCCTGAACGGGTGCGTGCGGCATGGGCAACTTTGACCGCGTGGCCGTGCGCACCACGCGCACCTTCGCGGCCATTTTTAATTTGCGCGTTAGCTCTTCGCGCACGTTGCGCATATCGAGATCGATGCCACTGGTGGGCTTGGGCACAAAATCGATCGCCCCGAGCTCCAGCGCTCGCAGAGTGCTGTCGGTGCCTTCGCGCGATTCCGAGCTGACGATCACAATCGGCCGCGGGTGCTGCGACATGATCAGCTCGGTGGCTTGCAATCCGTCCACGTGCGGCATGTTGATATCCATGGTGATCACATCGGGCCGTAGAGATTCAGCCAGCGTTACCGCTTCACGTCCGTTTCGCCCGGTGCCGGCAACTTCGAGCTGCGGATCGGAGTTGATGATTTCATGCAGCACCTTGCACATGAAAGCGGAGTCGTCCACCACCAGGACGCGGATTTTCTTTTCCGGCGATTTTGCGTTCAGTGGGCTCATCTCAATTCTGGCGCACCGGCGCATATGCCGCCGGCCTTCCCTGGGCTGTTTCCGAGCCGATCAAGCTCTCGACCGTCGCCACCAATTGATCTTCCTGCACCGGCTTGGTCAAAAATGCCGACGCGCCTTCCTTCATCGCGCGATCGCGATGTTTTGCTCCCGCGCGTGAGGTAACCACTAGCACGGGAATTCGCCTCGCGGCCTGCGTCTGCCGCAGATGCGCCATCAGCTCGTACCCATTCATGCGCGGCATTTCGAGGTCGGTAATTACCAGATGGCATCCGCTCTGAGCCACGATTTCCGCTGCCTCCAGACCGTCGGAAGCGAGCTTCACGCGGTAGCCGGCTTTCTCGAGCATGCGGCCCACGAATTTCCGCACGCTGATCGAATCGTCCGCGACCACCACCACGCGCTCGTCTTCGATTTTGTCCACCGCTTCGGCGGGAATGCTGCCTGCGGCCACCGCTTCCGCGCCCGGCGCGAAGACGCGCGCGGCGGGCGACGAAGCGGGCAGTGCGTGACGTTCGGCGTTTTCGCTGGATACCAGCCGATTCAGATCGATCAACAAAATGAGGCTGCCGTCGGGCGCAATCGTGGTCCCGGGGAAAAGCTTTACGCGGCGTAGATAATCCCCGAGATTCTTGATGACAATTTCGTCTTTGCCGAGCACTTCTTCCACCACGACGCCCACGTGCTTGCCCGCCACTTTCACGATGACCATGTGAAAGTAGCCATTGAGTGGCTCGAGCGGCGGAAGCGCGAGATTGAGGTCCAGGCGCGCGATTTCCGTCACCGCCCCGCGAACGCGCGTGAAAAGTTTTCCGCCCACATCTTCGATTTCGTCCGGCCGCAGGCGCCGAATTTCCTCGACCACGGAAAGCGGAAACGCAAAAGTCGCCGCTCCGCAGCGCACGAAGAGCGCCTGCGAAATGATCAGCGTCAATGGGACCATCACGGTGAAGCAGGCGCCGTGGCCCGCCTCGGAGCGCACTTCGATTTCCCCGTTCAGCGCGTGTACGTTGGCGCGCACCACGTCCAGGCCCACTCCACGCCCGGCCAGCTCGGTCATCGAAGAAGCGGTGGTGAAGCCCGGCCGGAAAAGAAATTCGCGCAGCTCGCGTTCGCTGAGTTCCGCCGCGGCCACCGGCGACATCGCGCCAGTCTCAATCAGCTCCTGCCGCACGCGTTCGTAATCCACTCCGCGGCCATCGTCTTCCACTTCAATAAAAATATGATTGCCGCGATGGTAGGCGCGTACCGAGACGCGGCCTTTTTCTGCCTTGCCGGCCTGTCGCCTCGCGGCGCTCGATTCCACGCCATGGGCCACCGCGTTGCGGACGAGATGAATCAGCGGATCCGAAATGTGCTGGATGATGTTGTTGTCGAGCTCGGTTTCCGCGCCCTCCAGCACCAGTTCGACGGGCTTGCCCGAAGCTTGCGCCGCGTCGCGCACCGTGCGCGAGAGGCGGGTGTAGAGATTTCCGATTGGCACCATGCGCGCGGCGGTGATCTCGTCCTGCAGGTGATGCGCGAGCTTGGTGAATTCGTCAATGTCGCTATCCACGCGGCCCATGAAGCCTTCGAGTTGCGTTAGAACCTCGGTGACGTCCGCGGAGATTTCCGTGAGCGAGCGGGAGAGAATATTGAAATCGTCGTAGCGATCCATTTCGAGATCGCTGAATTCGAGCAGGCCGTCCGAGGTGAGCTCGGGCATGGACGTTACGTGGCCGCGGAAAGTGTCCATCTGCGGCGGATGGCTGCCCGGAAAGAGCGACGTGCGCAGACGGCTGAACTCGTGCTTCTCCTGAAAGTCCGAAACTTTGCTGCCCAGTCGCAATTTCGAAAATGTTAGCACTTCGACGAGCTTGGATAGCTCGGTGAGGCGACCCACCATGCGAGTACGGTTGATCACCAACTCGCCCACGGCATTCATCATGCGGTCCAGCCGCTCAAGCGAAATGCGAACTGACTTGGCCTGCGGCAATGGTTGTGCGCCGCGCGGACGAGCCGACACGGTCGCCGCTTGCGCTTTCGCCGCTGGCTCCTGCGTGCCGCCCGCGGCTGAAGATTCGCTCTCCGTTGCGAACTCTAGTTCCTCTGGCGCGAGCTCCGCGATGCGCGTGAGCAGCGAATCCACTGTCGCGGCCATCTCGGCGTCATCGCGCCACTGGCGGTGCAGAAATTTTTTCAAGACGTCAACCGACTGCAGACAAATGTCCACAAACTCGGCATTGGGTTGCAGCGCGCCATCGCGCAAGCGTCCGATCAAATCTTCCACGCGATGCGCAACCGCGGAAAGCCGGTGCAGCCCCACCTGCGCCGCCGAACCTTTTACGG
>JBAVQT010000444.1:0-3195 GCA_049694295.1 Candidatus Acidiferrales bacterium | reverse complement strand
TTCAGCAGGTGCGCGCACATCGTCGGCGTGGTGGTCAGCGAAATCACCATCGACACCAGAATCGCCGTCGAGAGCGTCACCGCAAATTCACGAAAAAGCCGCCCCACGATTCCGCCCATCAGCAGGATGGGAATGAACACCGCGATCAGCGACATGCTGATCGAGAAAACCGTGAATCCAATTTCCTTCGCCCCCAGCAGCGCCGCTTCCATCGGCTGCATGCCCGATTCCAGATGTCGCGAAATGTTTTCCATCACCACGATGGCGTCGTCCACCACGAATCCCGTGGATATCGTCAGCGCCATCAGCGAAAGATTGTCCAGGCTATACCCAAACAGATACATCACCGCAAATGTGCCGATCAAAGACACCGGAACGGCCACGCTCGGAATCAAGGTGGCCCGCACGCTCCGCAGAAAAAGAAACACCACCAGGATCACCAGCAACACCGACAGCATGAGCGTTCGCTCCACCGTCGAGACCGACGCGCGAATCGTCGTGGTGCGGTCCAGCACGATGGTGGTATCGATCCCCTGCGGAATCGTCGCTTTAATCGACGGCAATTCAGCCCGGATGTTATCCACGGTCTGAATGATGTTCGCGCCGGGCTGCCGGAAGATGATAAGCATCACGGCCCGCTGGCCGTTCAGGTAGCCCGCGGCGCGAACGTTCTGCACCGAGTCCACCACATCCGCCACGTCTCCCAGACGCACCGCCGCGCCGTGGTTATACCCGACGATCAAGGGCTTGTAGTCCTCGGCGTGCGAAATCTGCCCGTTGGTCAGAATGTCCGCGCTCACGTATCCGTTGGACACCTGCCCTCGCGGGGCATCCGAATTTTGAGTCGTCAGCGCGGCCTGCACGGCGTTGAGCGTCAGGCCATAGCTGTTAAGCTCGGTCGGATTCATCTCCACGCGCACCGAGGGCAGCGCGCCGCCGCCCGCCGACACTTGCCCCACACCCTGAATCTGCGAAAGCTTCTGCTCCATCACCGTGGACGCCACGTCATACATCGCTCCGGCGTCGTATTGCTTCGACGTTAATCCGATGATCATGATGGGAGCGTCCGCGGGATTCACCTTGCGGTACGTGGGATTCCCCGGCAGATTCGCAGGCAGATATGTTCGCGCCGCGTTGATCGCCGCTTCCACATCGCGCGCCGCCCCGTCTATGTCCCGCGAGAGATCGAACTGCATGGTGATCGAAGTGCTCCCCAGCGAACTGGCCGAGGTCATCTCCGTGATTCCCGCGATGTGGCCAAACTGCCGCTCCAGCGGCGTGGCTATCGACGAAGCCATGATCTGCGCGCTCGCCCCGGACAAACTCGCGCCTACCGAAATCGTCGGGAAATCCACCTGCGGCAGCGGCGAGACGGGCAACACCGAAAAGGCAATCGCTCCCGCGATCGCGATGGCGATGGTCAGCAGCGTGGTCGCCACCGGCCTTTCGATGAATGGAGTGGAGATATTCATGGCTGCGGCCAGTGATCCGGCCTGGCAGGCTCCGCGGGTTCCGTCGGCGGATGCTCCTTCGATCCCGCCAGCCGCTGCGCCAGATTGTCGAAGAAAATGTAGATCACCGGCGTGGTGTATAGCGTCAATGCCTGGCTCAGAATCAGCCCGCCAACCATCGCGATGCCCAGCGGGCGCCGCAGCTCGGAACCGAAGCCCGTCCCCAGCGCCAGCGGGATGCCGCCCAGCAGCGCCGCCATGGTGGTCATCATGATCGGGCGGAAACGCAGCAGGCTGGCTTCATAAATTGCGTCGCGCGCATTCTTTCCGTGCTCGCGCTCCGCCTCCAGCGCGAAGTCCACCATCATGATCCCGTTCTTTTTCACGATGCCTATCAGCAGGATGATGCCTATGATCGCCACCACGCTCAGGTCCTGCCGGAAAATAATCAGCGCCAGCAGCGCGCCCACCCCGGCCGATGGCAGCGTCGAAAGAATCGTCACCGGATGGATGAAGCTTTCGTATAGCACGCCCAGCACGATGTACACCGTCACCAGCGCCGCCAATATCAGCAACGGCTCGTTTGAAAGTGAATTCTTGAACGAAGCCGCCGTCCCCTGAAATGATCCCTGCACCGTTGGCGGCAGGTGCAGCGCCGCCACCGCGTCGTCGATCTTGGTGATCGCCGTGCCCAGCGACGCGCGCGACGCCAGGTTGAAGGAAATCGTCACCGCCGGAAACTGCCCTTGCCGCGTGATGCTCAGCGGCTCGGTCGTATTCTCGAAATGCGCGAAAGTGCTCAGCGGCACCGCTCCACCCGATGCGTTGCTCGCCGCTGGCACTGAGCCCGTGCTGGCGCTCAGGAAGCCGGGTGCGTTGGGTGCGATCGCCGTGCTTTGCGGCGCCAGCACCATCGCCGAAGGCGAGTACAGCACGCTGGCCGTCGTCGCGTTCGATCCTGCCGAAGACGATCCCGAAGCCGCAAACGACGTCGAAGCCCCCGCGCCGCTCGCGCCTTGCGAGGCGTTCGACTGAATGTAAATGTCGTGCAGCTTATTCGGATCGGTTTGAAATTGCGGCTGCGCCTCCAGAATCACGTGATATTGGTTCAGCTGCGTATACATCGTGCTGATCTGCCGCTGGCCGAAAGCGTCGTACAGCGTGTTATCGATCGTGGTCGGCGCGATCCCCAGCCGCGATGCGGTGGCGCGGTCCACCACCAGCGAAACCGCCCGGCCATTGGTCTGCTGGTCGGTGGCCACGTCTTCGATCTGCGAAATCTGCTTCAGCTTGTCCACAAACCGGTCGGTCCATTGACTCAGTTCCACCGGGTCCGGGTCCTCCAGCGTGTACTGGTATTGCGTCCGGCTCACCCGGTCGTCCACCGAAATGTTTTGCACCGGCTGCATGAATATCACGATGTCATTCACATTTTTCAGCTTGTGCTGCAGCCGCCGGATCACGTCCGCGGCGCTCAGCTTCCGCACCGAGAGATCCTTCAAATTGATCGAGAATCGCCCGCTGTTGAGCGTCGTATTCGTTCCGTCCGCGCCGATGAACGACGAAAGGCTCGCTACCGCCGGGTCCGCCAGAATCACTTTGGTCAGTTCCTGCTGCTTCTCGACCATCGCATCGAATGAAATCGACTGCGCCGCCTGCGAAATCCCCTGAATCACGCCGGTGTCTTGCACCGGAAAAAATCCCTTGGGAATCACAATGTAGAGAATTACCGTCAGCACCAGCG
>JBAVQT010000443.1:0-6385 GCA_049694295.1 Candidatus Acidiferrales bacterium | reverse complement strand
GGCTGACACTGACTTCCACGGAGTGACGGACGCCGGAATTTGGATGCGCCCACTTCAAGCGGTCCAGCTCGAAAGCGGCAAGGTCAAGCTAACCGGCTCCTTTGGTGTATTTTTTGCCGGCGACCTCATCGCGCACTTCTACGACGAGCGAGGGTCGAGCCTAGGAACGACTCGAGTCGCGGCGGTCACGCCGGCCGAGCTTGTCGATCTACAGACGGAAGTCGCACCCAACGGAAAAGCCGCGCGAGTCGCGCTGCATTTGGTGGATCAGAGCGGGGTGGATCGGGGCGCTCTGCAAGAGGTTCCAATTGGCGTGCAAGACAGTCGCTGAAATGATATCCCGCGCCGCAAAATCGTTCGTGTTCCTGTTCGCAGCCACATGCTGTACAGCACTGTCGTTTGGGCAACAACCAGCGTCTGGCATTTCGGCTGCACCGCAGGTGAGTGCGGAAGATCTGCGCGCGGAGCCGGTCGGCGACAATTGGACTTCCTATAACGGCGACTATACCGGACGCCGCTTCTCGAGCCTCCAGCAAATCGATGCGCGAAACGTCGCTCGACTGCAAGCAACGTGGGTCTTTCACCCGGGGAATTCGCAGAATCTCGAAGTAACTCCCGTCGTTGTCCGCGGGTTAATGTACATCACTTCCGCGAACGACGTGTTTGCTTTGGATGCGCGAACCGGGCGGCAAGTATGGCACTACTCCCGCCCGGTCAGCTCTGGTCTTTTGGACGATGCCGCAGCACACAAAAATCGCGGCGTCGCCGTGTGGGGGAATTCCGTATTCGTCGAGACTGATGACGCTCATTTACTCAGCCTAGACGCTCGTTCGGGAGGCTTGCGCTGGGACGTAGCGTACGCCGACAAAACGAAGCACTACGGGGCGACGAGCGCCCCACTGGTGGTGAAGGACCTGGTTGTCGTCGGTACTTCGGGAGGCGATTCCGGTGTGCGCGGTTTTGTCGCGGCATTTGACGCCGCCACTGGAACGGAGAAATGGCGTTTCTGGACAATCCCTGGTCCCGGCGAATTCGGTTCCTCGAGTTGGCCCGGAGATTCCTACCTCCACGGGGGTGGCACGACCTGGATGCCGGGCACTTATGATCCTAAGCTCAACACGTTGTATTGGACCACCAGCAACGCGGCGCCTGACTTTGTGGGGGACTCCCGCCCCGGCGATGACCTCTATACCGCTTGTGTTTTAGCTTTGGACCCGGACACCGGTAAATTGAAGTGGTATTTCCAATTCACGCCGCACGATGTGTACGACTATGACGCAACCGAGACTCCCGTACTTTTGGATTCAGAGGAGAACGGAACGACCCGCCATCTTCTGGTTCAGGCGAATCGCAATGGCTTTTTCTATTTGCTCGACAGAACCAATGGCAAGTTTCTGCGAGCCACTCCTTTTGTGGATAGGTTGAACTGGGCCAATGGCGTAGACGCGTCCGGCCGGCCAATCATCTCCGGCCGAATTCCCACTGCAGAGGGCACAAACATTTGTCCAGGCATCGATGGGGCCACGAATTGGTATTCGCCGTCCTATAACCCGAAGACTGGGCTTTTCTACGTCATGGCTCTGGAAAATTGCAATTTATTCTTTGCGAAACCCAGGGATTTCGTGAAGGGTGAGACGTTCTATAACACCGGTACGACTCTTCCTCCGGGTGAACATATGCAAAAAGTTTTGTTGGCGCTTTCGGTGGCGAATGGAAAACGGGCCTGGAGCTACCCGCAAGCAGGTCAGGGAACCTCCTGGGGCGGGACACTGGCAACAGCGGGCGGACTGGTGTTCTTCGGAGATGATTCGGAATCGTTCGAGGCCGTGGAAGCAGAGACCGGCCAAGTTCTCTGGCATTTCAATACCGGCCAAGTGATACGCGCTTCGCCGATGAGTTTTGCGGTGGGGGGAGTTCAATACGTTGCCATCGCCGCGGACAGCGACATTTTTACCTTTTCACTGTCCCAATAGGACAGGTCGTGTATGAGCCAAGAGACATCCCTCGCAGGTTGGGATGGTTTGGCGAGTTCCCGAACGCGCTCAGCTCAAGTTCTTCTGACCAGACCGAGTTGTTGTGCCTTGGCGAATGGCAGAGTTTGCATCACTGCTCGCATCGAACCGCGGATTTGCGCTCATCCGTCGGCGCCGACACCTGTGAAACGGCCAGTCCGCAAACTAGCCCACCCTGCGAAGCCGGGGGTCAATTTATGTTTCCACTTCTTGTGAAAAATTATCTTTCGTCGTGTGCTCATCCATGCTTGTTTTTCATGGACAAACCAAATCCGCCGATATAAGAATGAAGGCACGCAAGAACTCTTGCGAATCTTTTGGAAGCCCGCGCGCCGGGACCATCGCCGACTCCCTTGCTAAGTGAAGAACGCCGAAGAATCATACTGGAAACATTAACGAGCAACGGTCGCGTGCTGGTGGCCGACCTGGCCCGGCAGTTCCACACCTCGCAAGTCACTATTCGCAAGGACCTGGAAATTCTTCACGCTCACGGGCGAGTTCACCGGACCCACGGCGGAGCGCTGCCAGCGCGCGATGGGATGCTGGAAGATCCCACGCTGCGCGAGAAGGAGAAACTTCACCGCAAGGAGAAATTGCAAATCGCCACGGCCGCGGCGCACATGGTGAAAAAAGGCCAGGTGGTGATCCTCGATTCCGGCACAACTACCACGGCCATTGCCCGCTGCCTGCGCGGCTCCCAACACCTCACCATCATCACCAACGCTGTTAATATCGCGGCGGAACTCTCGGGATCGGATGTGGAGGTGATCCTCACCGGCGGAAGCCTGCGCAAAAATTCCTTTTCCCTGGTGGGTCCCATCGCCGAAGAGGCGCTGCGCCGCCTGAACGCGGACGTTCTGTTCCTGGGAGTGGACGGTTTCGACGTTCATTACGGTCTGAGCACTCCCAACCTCCTGGAAGCCAAAGTCAACCGCGCCATGATGGACGTCGCCGCACGCTGCGTGGTGGTTTGCGATTCCACCAAATTCGGGCGGCGCAGTATGTCGCTGATTGCGCCGGCCTCGGCGGTCCACCAGGTGATTACCGACCGCGGCATCGAGAAAGCCGACCTCAAGGCCCTCAAGAAAATGGGGATCGAAGCGACGCTGGTCTGAAGCGCCGCGTGTCATCGCGCTTGCTGGTCCGCGCGCGGACTTCTTAAGATTATTTCGAATCCTCGATCCAAACCACCGCCCCCCGATCGAATTCCGGCAAAGTGAAAACCAGCTTGCCGCCTTCGCGTGTGCCGCGCAGGTTTTGCGCTTCTCCGAGGAACGGCAGGAATTGCAGGGTGCGATTTCCTGCCGCGGGCACTTCGACGCGCACGCCGGCCTGCGGCGACGGCACGACGACTTTGTGCGGAACGAGGCCCGCAAAATTGGCGATAAATACGTGCGGCGACCCGTCCACAGAGGACAAATTCGCGGCCAGCAGCGGAGACCCCACGAGCGTAATATCCGAGTGCGGCGAGATCAGCGACAGAAAATCAGCAGGATCGTCCTTCGAGCCTTCCTCAAAATTTTTCCCGAGCGCCGCTAGATGATCCTTGCCTGGCGATCCGTGCCAGTGCCGGACACGGGCCGATTCCTCGACGCCAGTGGCGTCGGCGCCCGTGGTGACCAGTAAACCTCCGCCGGAAACATACTTTTGCAGCGCGGACTTTTCGCTTTCGTCGAGGATGGAAACGTTGGGCAGCACCAGTGAATCGCCCCGGAATTCCGCGAGAGTGCGCGGCGTGACCACCTGAAATTCAATATGTCGTTGCAGCAACAACACCAGCAACCCGCGGTACGCCGGCAGAAAATCGCCGGCATGAAAATCTCGCGATTGCGGAGAAAAATAAACGCCTACTGGGTGCATGGGAACACGCGGATGAAATAAAACATTTTCGTGGCGCTCGATCCACTGGAAGATTTGCTTCCGTGTCGCCAAATCGTTGGATCCGGCCATGGAATGCCCGGGAGCATCCCAGAAATTGGCTCCGTCCATTATTTGCGACATGGCCAGGTTCTTCATGGCTTCGCGCGGGTCCACGCCCTTATCCCCATCCCATGAATAATTGAGGATCCAGGTGGCCTTGCCTTGCGCGAAAGCGCGGAAGGACAGCATTCCGGCCTGGTACAAAAACCAATCGAGTTGGGTGCGCGAGGACGCCATGTGTTCTCCCTCGCCGAATTCGTATTCATGAGCGATGGCGTCAACCACGGCGTACATCTGATACACATCGGCGCCGACACGCACGGATTCCGGCTCGATGCCCGGATAGATTTCGGGAATTACCTTTATGTCGGGGTTCACCTGGCGGGCATTGTCGCGAATGTCGCGCATAAAATCCGTCATCGTGTCGATGCGGAACATCACCCATTTTTGGAAATTGGGGTCCGCGAAATCGCCCAATTTCAGATCGTGACGCGCGTCGACGCCCGTCTGCTTTTTGAATGCCGCCACGGTGTAATCATCAAAGCTTGCCCAGGTATTTTCCCATCCTTCGAAATGAGTCATCCAGTAGGGAATGTCCACATAAATGCCGTCGATGCCCGTGGCGGCAATCTGGCGGACGTGTTGCATGTAAATCTTCCGCCACTCGGGGGCATAAGGGCTCACCCAGACATCCTCATCGCCTTTGCGAATCCAGAAGGCGGCGCCGGAGTTGAAGAATGCGGGCTCGCCGGTAATTTTTCGCTGGACCCAGTCGGGGTGGTCTTTGAACAATGTGTGAGGAGTTTGATCCGCGTTGGCGGTAATGCACTCGGTTCCGGCAATGTAGACGAAGGCCTTATTGCCGGCGGCGTGGGCGCGTTCGGCGACGGCGTGAATGGCGCCGAGTTTCACGGTGGGATCGAGAAAGCTTTCGTAACGTCCTTCAATATCATTATCGACCTCGATACCGAAGACGTCGCTCGCTTGCGCCTTGCTCAAAATTTCCTCGGCATTCGACGGCGTCAGCCCGTAAGCGCCGATGCGCACAAAGTGGGTCCAATCCTGCGAAGACGTATCGGAAGACATTGCGGTCGCGCCAGTCAAAAGGACGAGCAAAGCGAACACGGAAATTGCATTTCGGATCATGTAAGCCTCGTGTTGCAAATTTGTAAATATGCGCCGCGAAATTCCACGTCATCTCGCGCCACCGCGCATGACTAGGCGCAGAGGACCATGCTCCCCGGCGCCTGGAAATCTTTGACGTCGCCTTCTGCACCGGCGATTAGAACTCGAAACGCGCTCCGACTTGCACGTGCCGCGGCGTATTGACTGTCGAGGTGACGTCGCCAAATGTGCTGCTGTCCACGTTGGTATCGGGATAGGAAAACCGGGGCGTATTGGTGAAATTGAAGAATTCGCCGCGCACCTGCAGCTTCATGTTTTCGTGAATGGCGAACTCTTTGCTCAGCGAGAGATCGGTATTGTGGATGCCTTCCGAACGAGTGGTGGAAATATAGCGCGCGGCATCGCCGGGAATTTCATCCCCGGGGAAAGCGAAGCAGTTGGGATTGAAGATCGACGGATTGCCGTTGCCGGTTACGCCATTCAGCGCCGCCTGGTGATAGCTGATTCCACTCTTAAGCTGCGAGCAGGTGATGTTGGGGCGCTGGTTGCCGTCCATTAACAATTGCTCGGCGGTAGCAAAGGCCAGCGGCTGGCCGCTCTGGAGGGTGATAATCGCAGAGATTCCCCAGCCTCCCACAAATCCGTCGAGGATGGGATTCATATCCTTTCCCACAAAGCGGCCTCGCCCGATGGGCACATTGAAAATCGTGGCGAGGGCCAGGCGGTGGGTGGCGTCGTTGGCGCTGATGGAATGCTCGAGATTCAAGCGGTCGAGCTGCTGCGCATTTCCGGCGTCGAGCTGGCCGACCCATGCGTTGAAACCCGCCGAAGCATCGTCGGTGGATTTGGAAAACGTGTAGTTCCCTTCAAAACTGATCCATTCATTGGCGCGCTTCTGAAAGCGAATTTGCAGCGAGTTATAGAAGGAATTGGCGCCGAAAACAGGCATGCCCGTGAAGCTGCCGTTGAATTGGGGATAGGGGCGCAGCAGGTTGCTTTCGGAAATGGTCGGAAAGTTGTAAAGGGACGCGGGCTCGTTGAAGATCGCGCCGGGGCCCTGAAACAGAGGGAGAAAGGGATTGGCAACCTGAGAATTCAAATAATCCGATACCGAGGTATTGTTGGGATCGTGGGTCGGGTTCATCTGCTGTACCAACTGGGCGATGGTCGAGGATGGAAGGAAATTGCGGTTGCGCGTGGAGGTGAGGTTATCGCCGCCCCAAGGGAGGTGGTTGCTGCGGTTCGCGGAATAATCCACACCGATGGTAATTTGGCCCGGCATCAGGCGCTGTACTCCCAGGTTCCACTGGTAAATATTAGCGTTGGGC
>JBAVQT010000442.1:0-1916 GCA_049694295.1 Candidatus Acidiferrales bacterium | reverse complement strand
TTGAATCGGCAGAGGATAACTGCCGGCCGCCGAGCCGCCAGAGGAGCCAAGCTATGAGGCAGGCGGCGAGAAGCTCATAGATGGGCGTGGGATGGACACGCTGAGTGGTGGGTACCAGGCCATTTGGAAAGCTGATGCCCCAGGGGAGGGAAGTGGGGATGCCATAATCGCCGTCACCGGAAAGGAAGCAACCGATGCGGCCGACGCCGTAACCGAGTGCGGCGGCGGGAGATCCGGCGTCGAGAAGATCCATGAGGGTGACATGCACGCCGGCGGCGCGAGCGCGGCGAGCGATGCTGCGCGCCAGCAATACAAACGCGGTGACGCCGAAGAGCAATCCGCCAAACCAGGCAAATCCGAACTGGCTGAAGAGCTGATGAACGGGATCGGCGAAGAAATCGCGGGGAGTTTCCAGTACGTGGTAGAGCTTGGCGCCCAAAATGCCGGCCAGGCAGGGAACGGCGATAAGAGATTCGGCGTCGGCGGAAGGGTCTTGCGAGATTTGACGGCGGCGAAGATCGGCGCGGAGAAGGAAAAAGGCGGAGAGCATGGCGCAGGCGACCATCAAGCCGAAGGTGGGAATGGTGAGCGCGCCCAAATGCAGAAAAGGAATCATGGCGGTGCCAGTATAGCGGAGGATCGGCGACGGTAAGGGGTTGAAAGCGGTGAAACCGTTAGGTGCAACGGCGCGTCCAATAGAGTAGACTGACGAACGAAAGCAGGACTGGGCGCGCGAAGGAAGCGAGCAACGCGCGGCGCCCGGAGCAGGAGGGTACGCTGATGCGGCTCTCGACGATTTTCTCCGATTCAAACAAAGTGGGACTCCGGCGCGCGCTACTGGTGTGCGCGGCCGCTTCGGCGCTGGCTCTGGCACCGCAGGGAGCGTTTGCGCAACACGGAGGCGGAGGCGCGAGCGGCGGAGGCGGACATGCGGGGGGAGGGATGTCTCGCGGCGGAGGCGCGAGCACTTCGAGCGGCGGCTATAGTGGCGGGCATTCGAGCGGAAGTTGGTCGGGCGGCGTGAACGAAGGTTCGGCGGGATCGGCTGCGCGAGGCTCGACAAGTGCTCGCGGGGGATCGGCGTCGAATGGAGGCGGACACTGGTGGAGCGGAATATTCGGCGGCGGTCACGGGACCGCGGAGAATGGGCCGGCGAAGACTGGAACCACGGGCAATTCGGTGGCGCGGACCGATAATTTGGCGATGCACAACACCTGGGTGAATCCGCCTTCGCGCGGATTCGCGGCGACTCGCATGGCAAGCATGAACCGGAGCGACTCGTTCGCGTTTCTGCGAACGCCGGCAGCTAATTCGCGATCGGCGGTGAGGCTGGGCCATTGGGGACCGCGTTACCAGCCGACATACTATTACGTGCCGCCCTTCTATTATGGATATGGCGGATATGACGGCTGCGGATTTTATTGGTTCGGGCCTTGCAGCGGCCTGGGGTTCGGCTGGGGATCTGGGTATGGATTTGGTTTGGGGTTTGGCTGGGCGGGCCCCTACGGATCGGGATGGGCGACGGGTTGCGATCCGATGTGGGGCTGCGGGTACGGCTACAGCAATTACGACATGAGCGGGACGGCGGGCGGGGCATCGGGCGGCGATTACACGATTGACGCGGGCGGGCAATCGGATTCGGGAAGCGGCGCCAGCGCGGATGCTCAAGAGAATTCGCCATCGAGCTACGAAGCGGGGCCAGGCAGCGCGGAAGCGGGCAATTCAGCGAACGCTAACCCGGCGACGGCCGCTGCGAATGCGCAGCCGTTTGTGCTGTTCATGAAGGACGGATCGAGTTACGCGGTGACGGACTACTGGCTGGCGAGCGGGAAGCTGCATTACGTGACGACATATCGCGGAGAGAACACGGTGGATTTGTCGCGGCTGGATGTGCAGAAGACTGTGGACCGGAACGC
>JBAVQT010000441.1:0-4789 GCA_049694295.1 Candidatus Acidiferrales bacterium | reverse complement strand
GCGATGATCCGGTCGGCTGCTAAAAACTTTCAGTCGGTGGGGGTGGTCACCGATCCCGCGGATTACGCCGCGATCGCGGCGGAACTGCGCCGCAATCGCGAACTGCCTCTCGCGACGCGACTCGATTTGGCGCGCAAGGCTTACGCGCGGACGGCGCGATATGACGGCGAGATTGCAACCGAGTTGGAGAGGCTCTCAGCGGATGGCGGAGTTTCGATTGGCGCGCTTGAAAAGTTGCCTTCCCGCATTCATGTGGCGCTGGAACGGCGGCAGGCCATGCGCTACGGCGAAAATCCGCACCAGGCAGCGGCACTCTACATTTCAGCGGGCGGAGCGCCCACCGGTCTGGCCGGCGCGCGGCAGATTCAGGGCAAAGAGCTTTCCTACAACAATCTGGTGGACCTGGACGCGGCGTGGGGTTTGGTGGAGGAGTTTGGCGCGCCGGGCGCGGCGATCATCAAGCACAACAATCCAGCGGGCGCCTCGGAACAGAACACGCAACGAGAAGCATATCTGAAAGCGCTGGCATGCGATCCGGTGTCGGCATTCGGGGGAGTGCTGGCTTTCAACCGGGCAATTGATGCGGCGACGGCGGAAGAAGTGGCGAAATTATTCGTCGAGTGCATTGCGGCGCCGGGATTTTCGCCGGAGGCTTTGGCGGCTTTCGGCAAAAAGAAAAACCTGCGTCTATTGGAAATGCAGGCCGAGGCGCCCGCGGAAGAACTGGAGCTCAAGCGCATCTCCGGGGGAGTGCTGGTGCAAGAAAAGGACAGGCATGAATTGGGCGAATCGGAATTGAAACTGGCGAGCCAGCGAGCGCCGACGGAAGCGGAGCGGCGAGATTTGCTGTTTGGCTGGAAAGTCTGCAAACACGTGAAGTCCAACGCAATCGTATTCGTGCGCGGCGGGCAGACGCTCGGCGTGGGCGCCGGACAGATGAGCCGCGTGGACTCGGTGAAGATCGCGGTGATGAAGGCGGCGAACGCGAATCTTTCGCTGGTGGGGAGCGCGGTAGCCTCCGACGCGTTTTTCCCGTTTCCTGATGGCGTCGAGGAAGCGGGCCGGGCTGGTGCAACGGCGGTGATCCAACCTGGCGGCTCAGTGAATGATGCAGAAGTGATTGCGGCGGCGAACCGGCTGGGCATGGCGATGCTATTTACCGGGATTAGGCATTTCCGGCACTGAGGCGCGCATTCCGGGGTCGCGTTACGTCCAAATGGAACGCCAGGAGCGTTTCCGACATCTAAGGTAGTGAGCACAGCAGAAAATCGGGCGACGTGCGAAGGGACAAAGTGCGCACAGGGCCGGTGTGCTGGGGACCGCGCCGAAGCTGGAAAACCGCCGGGCGAATTTTTTGAAACTTTCTGGACGTCATACGATAATGGAGTATTACGGTCACACTATGAAACTTACCCTAAGCATCGCTGTCCTGGCGCTGGCCGCCAGCGTACCTTCGGCGCGCGCACAGAGCGGCGGTTCGGCCGCGGCTTCCGGCCAAGCGCAGGCTTCTGCTGCTCAGGCGCCGAACGCCCACACCGATGCCGCCGCGCACGCGGACGCCTACTACTATTTCGCCGCGGGTCATCTATACGAGATTCAGTACGAAACCACTGGAAATTCGCAGCTGGCCGAGCAAGCCATCGATTCCTATAAGAAGGCGCAGGAATTGGCGCCGGACTCCTCGACGATTGCCGAACGCCTGGCGGAAATCTACGCGAAGTCGCAGCACATTCGAGACGCCGTGATCCAGGCGCAGCAAGCATTGAAACTCGACCCGGATAACATCGACGCGCACCAACTGCTGGCGAGGATTTACGTGCGCACCCTGGGCGACGTGAATGCAGGTGACGTCCAAACGCAAAATCTGGAAAAAGCGGTCGAGCAGTTTCAGGCGATTCTGAGACTCGAGCCGAACGACGCGAACTCGGCGCTGTGGCTGGCTCGCCTCTATCGTTTCCAGAATAAGCACGATGAAGCGGAGAAGGTGCTACGCGCGGCGCTGCAGCACGATCCGGACGACGGCCCGGCGCTCGAACAACTGAGTCAACTACTGATCGATCAGGGGCGATCGCAGGAAGCCATCGAACTATTGAAGCAGGCGGCGGGCGATACGGCGGCGCCGGATGTCTACGACCTATTGGGCGATGCGTATTCGCAATCGAAGGATTATCCGAACGCCGAAAACGCCTATCGCAAAGCCGTCGAAAACGATCCGGACGATCCGGGCCATCGCCACGGACTGGCGCAGGCGCTGATGGCGGAGGAAAAGTACGACGAAGCGCTCACGCAATATCAGAAGCTGGCGGAATTGGAGCCGGGAACGGCGGAAAATCATCTGCGGCTGGCGCAGCTCTACCGGCGGATGGGTAAGTTCGATCAGGCGCAGGCCAGCCTGCAGCGCGCCAAGCAGTTGGAGCCCGGTAGTCTGCAGGTGCTCTACAACCAGGCGTTGCTCGATGAGGATCAGGCGCGGTACGACGACGCGATCAAGGTCTTGAACGATGCAATCGCCGGGATCAAGAATCAATCGAGCACCGAGGAAAATCCGAACGCTCTGGCAATACTTTACGAGCAGTTGGGACATGCCTATAGCCAGCAGGGAAATTCGGCCGCGGCAATTCAGACCTATCAGGACATGAGCAAGCTGGGGCCAGAGGCGGCGAAGCGGGCGCAGATGCTGCTGATCGACGCTTACCGCGAAGGCCACGATCTGGATGGCGCTATCGCTGAAACAAAGAAGGCGCTGGAGGCGGCGCCGAAGGATTCGTCGCTGACGGTAACGCTGGCGATGCTTTACGGTGAGAAGACCGAGACGGACACGGCTACGAAGCTATTGAATGGGCTGCTGCAAGGCAAGCGCGGCGATCAGGAAATCTACCTGGACCTCGCCCAAGTGCAGGAGCGCGGGCGCAAGTTCCCGGAAGCGGAGCAATCGGCCAACAAGGCGCTGGAAATGGCGGAAGAGCCGGCCGAAAAAGCGCAGGCGTGGTTCATGCTGGGAGCGATATACGAGCGGGAGAAAAAATTCGACCAGGCCGAACAGGAATTCCAAAAGGCGCTGCAGGTAAATCCAAATAATGCGCCGGTGCTGAATTATTACGGATATATGCTGGCGGATCGCGGCATCCGGCTGCCCGAAGCGACTGCCCTGATCGAGCGAGCGGTGACGCAGGATCCGGCGAATGGCGCGTATCTAGACAGCCTGGGATGGGCGTATTACAAGCAGAACAAGCTGACCGAGGCGGAAGAGAATTTGCGCAAGGCCGTGGCCCGCGAAGCGAACGACCCAACGATATTGAGCCATTTAGGCGACATCTATATGAAACAGGGAAAAACCGAGCTGGCGGCGGAGACTTGGGAGAAGGCGCTTTCGGAATGGCAGAAGGCTTCGCCAGCGGACTACGAAGTTGACAAAGTGAATGAACTGGACGCGCAGTTGAAAACCGTGAAGAAGCGGCTGGCGGAGAAATCCTCACCGGACGCGCCCAAACCGCAGTAACCTCGCCGCATGAAAAAGATGGTGCGGCTGCCTGCCTTCGCAAAAATCAATTTGTGCCTGCACGTGATGGGCAAGCGGTCCGATGGCTATCACGAGCTGCGCACGATCTTCCAGACCATCTCGCTGCGCGACACCCTGGAGTTGCGGCACGCTGCCAAGCCCGGCATAACGCTGGAAATCGACGACGCCTCCCGCGGCACCGCGCTGCCGACGGGTCCGGAAAATCTGGTATATCGCGCGATCGAAGTTGTGGGCCGCGAGATTGGATTTCTGGGCGGAGTGCAGGCGCGGTTGGAAAAGCGCATTCCCGTGGCGCGCGGCTTGGGTGGAGGATCGAGCGACGCGGCGGCGGCTCTGATCGGGATGCTGCGGCTCGCGGGAAAGAAAATGCCGCTCGAACGGCTGCTGGAAATTGCGGCGGGCCTTGGCGCGGACGTGCCGTTCTTTCTTTTTGGCGGGCGAGCGATGGCCGTCAACCGCGGCGACGAAATTTATCCGCTTCCGAACAGCCCGCAACAGACGATTCTGGTGATTTCTCCGCGTGACATCGGCGTGAGCACCAGGGACGCCTATCGGTGGGTATCCGAGGAATTGACAAATCGCGCCAAACCCCCTAATATTTGGGGGTTCTGCGCTCTGTGCTGGAGCCGGCAGGGAGCAGGCGTCTCGAACGATTTCGAGGTGCCCGTCTTCCGCCGTCATCCGCGACTCGGAGAAATCCGAGACGGATTGCTCGAGCGAGGAGCCGCAGATGCCGCGCTGGCGGGTAGCGGGTCGGCGGTGTTCGGAATATTCCGAAACCCAGCGCGTGCGCGCCGAGCCGCTCGAGCATTTCCGGAAGATTCGGTTTTCGTCGTTGAGACCCTCTCCAGGGAAAGCTATGGCCGTGCACTCGGATGGCGAGTGAACGGCTGAGGAATCATTTTGGCCGACGAAAAATTCAAGATTTTTTCCGGGACCGCGAATCCGGCGCTGGCGGACGCGATCTGCTCGTTTCTGGGTGTGTCGCTGGGACGCGCGGACCACGCGCGGTTCAGCGACGGCGAGACGCGCTATCAGATATTGGAAAACGTGCGCGGCGCGGATGTTTTCGTGGTGCAGCCCTGCTGCTCGCCGGTGGATTTTCACCTGATGCAGCTGCTGCTGATGATTGACGCCTTCAAGCGGGCTTCGGCATGGCGCATTACGCCGGTGATTCCGTACTACCCGTACGCGCGCCAGGACCGCAAGGACCGTCCGCGCGTCGCGATTTCCGCCAAGCTTGTCGCCGATTTGCTGGAAACCGCCGGC
>JBAVQT010000440.1:0-6515 GCA_049694295.1 Candidatus Acidiferrales bacterium | reverse complement strand
AGAGGGCACCAATCCCGCCGCGCCCTCTCCAGCGGGACCACCTGGGCCTCCGGGGCCACCAGGACCAAATGTATTGCCGGTCGTCGCTCCCTGGCCCACGGTGCCCTGCAGCAGGAACGAATCGGACGCAGCTCCCGCGCCGGCGGCGCTCATCTGGGGCGCCTCGTTTCCGGCCGCCGCGGTCTGCTCGGAGCCTGCCGCCGCACCTGTCGTCTCGGCTCCCTGCTCGCCTGAAAGGTCGGTCTGCTGGAAGCCGCCCAAATTCTCATGGAGCGCATTGGCTACGCCGGGCGGGACGGCCTGGCCACCATTACCGCGCCGAGGCTGTCCAGCGGTCGGCGGCTTCGCTGCGGACTCAGGTCCGCCGGTGCGGGACGCGGTTTTGGGCTTCTCGGCGGTCGCGCCGGGCGGCGCAGAAAGCTCGGCTAGAGTCGCCACCCTCATTACGATCGAGATCGTCTTGGAAGCCTCGTCCGGAACCGAGATCTCCAGCGCGACTTGCAGGAAGCCGAGCTGGTTGGCTTGCACGCGATATTTGCCGGCCGGCAGGCCCGAAAAATTGAATTTGCCGGTGCTGTCGGTCCAGGTGACGTAACTCTTGCCGCCTGTTTCGCTTACGGCCTCCACGCTGGCCCCGGGCAGGGCCGCGCCCTCCGCAGTCTTCACCGAGCCGGAGACATCCCCTTTGACATCAGCTACTTGACCTGCGTGGATGGTGAACGACATAACCAGAGCCAGCGCCCCTGCGGCTAGAAATCTCATGGATGTCGTTCGGCCCCTAGTCCTCGTGGAATCACGCGATTCTGTTTGTTTCTTGGACGAGAATTCCGCCCTTGCGGTTGCGTCCGAACCTTTACAAGATCCCATTCGTTGTTACTCTGCAGTTACTAGGTGCACCTTGTGTCATTTGCATCGCGACGGGAGCGGCCCGGCGCCTGTCTTCTTTCCCCAGCGCTCTTTCAAAAGTTCCAAAAAGTCCGCAGGCCAAATCTTCTCATCGGCGAGCGCGATCCGAACATGATCGCACCTGCCGCGCCCGCGACGAAAAAAAATCGCGGGAGCGCCTTGAAACCCTTCAACTTCCAGTATTCATCCGGTATGATGCGACATGGTTCTTCGCGCGCTTCGGCTTTCGCTGTGTTGTCCGCCGCGTCCCTAGACGCTCGCCGCCTCCCGGCGCGCCGCCTGAAATTCCCGATCCATCCCAGGAGAAAAAACGAAATGGCCCATGGTCCCGCACATTCCGAATCCGAAAAAAAATCCACCGCCGAAAAACGCCCGGACGATACCAACCGCGCGCCGATCGATCGCCGCCTGGCCGTGCTGGGCGCGGGGAAAATGGGCGGCATCCTGATCGAAGCGTTCGTGAAACAGGGATTGCTGCCGCAGGAAAAAATTTCGGCCACCGTCGGTCACGCCGGAGCGGAGCGAAGAAATATCGGCGGCACGAAGATTCATCCCACCACCGACAATCGCGCAGCCGCGCGCGCAGCCGACGTGATCCTGCTGTGCGTGAAGCCGCAAAACGTGGGACATATTCTCGACGAGATTCAGCCCGAGCTGGACGATCAGAAACTGGTGATCTCGATTGCCGCCTCGGTGCCTACTGAAACGATCGAGCGCCGGCTGGGGTTGAAAATCCCAGTGGTGCGCGCCATGCCCAACACGCCTTCGATCGTCGGCGCGGGAATCACGGCCATCTGCCGCGGAAAGTACGCCGCGGAATTTCATCTCGACCTGACGCGCAAACTTTTCGACGCTGTGGGCAAGACGGTGGCCGTCGATGAAAAGCACATGGACGCGATCACGGGGCTTTCGGGCAGCGGCCCGGCCTTCATCTACATCATCCTCGAGTCGCTGGCTGAAGGCGGCGTGAAGATGGGGCTTTCGCGCGAACTGGCCACGTTACTGGCCGCGCAAACGGCGCTGGGCGCCGCGAAGGTGGCGCTGGAGACAGGCAGCCATCCGGCGCTGCTGAAAGACATGGTCACCACGCCGGCGGGTTGCACAATCGACGGCATTCTGGAACTGGAAGAAGGAAAGCTGCGAGTGACGCTGATTAAAGCCGTGGTGAAGGCGTCGCAGCGCGCTCGAGAGTTGCAATTCAACGACCGCGAATCGTAGCTTAGTTCTCCGCCTGCGTTTCGCTAAGCCGGCCCACGGCTTGAACCTCGACATCTACTTGCTCGCCGACGTGCAGCAAGAAAGTGCTGGGATTCTTCATGCCCCACTGAACATAAGGAATCGAAAAATTGGTGGACGCGCGCAGCTCGCCGCCGGACGGCGCCTGGACTTGAAATATCAGAGTCAGCGGATGATCCTGGCCATGAATCCGAAAAGTCCCCTGAACTTCCATCTGCGAAGCGCCTGGCGAACCGTGGCCCGAAGGAATCGCGCCCTTCACGTGGGCGGGCGTGAATACGAATTCGGGATATCTCGCGCTTTCAATCACGCTGGCATGCATCTTGGCGTCGCGTGATTCCGTTCCGCTATTTCCGCTGGTAGCGTCAACCACGATTGCGCCGGACGCCTTGCCGGTATGGGC
This sequence comes from Candidatus Acidiferrales bacterium, assembly GCA_049694295.1. Lineage (GTDB taxonomy): Bacteria > Acidobacteriota > Terriglobia > Acidiferrales > UBA7541 > Palsa-295. The sequence continues at coordinate 3,970 of JBAVQT010000440.1, read as the reverse complement.
ATCGAAGCGAATCTTACCGCTCTTCAATTTGAAGACGCCGTGAACGGTGTGCAGCGTGGCGCTCAATTCGTAATGAATCTGCGTCTGGGCGGCGTCAAGGGTGTAAACCGTATCCTGCGCACGTGCCGGAAGCGCCGCGATCATCCAGAGCGCCGGCTGGATCGCGGCCAGCAGCGCCCAACCGCGTAAGCGAGACGCCAGCCGAACTCTCACGGGAGAGCGTGGCCTCCCACGCGCAGAATTTCGATTCCCAGCCCCACGATATCGCGCGCGCCCAGCGGATCCGGCGCCGCCTCGCCTGCATGAGCAGCCAGCAGACGCGAGAAAAAACGCGGCTGACGCTCGAGCAGACGCAACGCCCGGCGGCGAAGCGAAGGATGACGCCCGAGAAAAAGCAGCAGGCGCGTGATTCGCGTGGCGGTCCGCACGATGCGGCCGTGAGCCGCGGAGTAGGAATCGAGATTGCCGGAAGCCATGGCGTCGGCGAGAGGAAAAGCTTGCTGCAGAGCCAGGCTTAAACCTTGGCCGGAAATGCCGTCCACGGTACAGGAAGCGTCGCCAACCAGCGCGACGGGCCCGGACCACACCGCGCCAGCGCGATGAAGAGCGGTGATGCCCCCAAGCTCGGGTGTAAGGGCGCAAGCGCGCGCAAAACGGGTAGCGAAGCGGGGAATGGAAGCCAGAGCGTCAGCCACTCGAAAATGCGGATCGCCCGTGAATAAGCTGACGCAGACTTCACGAGCGCCGGTCGGCGTCAATACCATTTGCCAGCGATCACCCCAGTGAACCTCGACGACGTCCGACCAGGGAGCCAGTGAAAAATGGCGACGAAACCCGAATCGCCACGGACCCAACCGCTGCGAATCCAGGCGCGCCCATTTCCGGATCATCGAGCGGCGCCCATCGGCGCCGATCAACCAGCGGAAGGAGATCCGTTCGCCGGGGAGCTGCGCATCGGTGGAAGTGATTTCGGTGACTCGGGCGCCCCAGCAAAAGCGAACACCTAATTGCGCGGCGCGATCGAGAAGCAGCTGCTGCAGAACGATGCGGCGGATGCCGAAGGCGGAACGCCGAGGGAAGCGCGCAGTGGCGACGGAAGAGCCGTCGCGAAACTGAAGTCCCGCAAAAGGAAGACCGAGACGAGAATTGAGATCGATGCCCAACCGGGAGAGAGCGGCGACGCCGTCGGGGAGCAACCCTTCGCCGCAAGCTTTATCAATCGGGGGACGCTGCGAATCGGCAACCGTGACGCGAAGTCCCCGGAGAGCTGCCGCGATGGCAGCGGCGAGCCCGGCAGGCCCGCCACCCACGACAAACACGTCAGTCTGCGAACTCACCGCGGGAGCAGCTCCTGCCGCGAACTACACGGCGCGCCGATAGTGCGATCGCGCCATGCGATGCACGACGCGCAGGATCACCAGCGCAGAAGCACCAGTTCGGAACAAAAACCCGGACCCATCGCGGCCAAAATGCTATAGCTGCCCGGAGACGGCCGGCGATGCGTGTAGACTTCTTCGAGCACGAGCAGAACCGATGTGGATGAAAGATTTCCGACTTTCCGCAAGCACTCCCACGAAGCGCTGAGATCCTTCGCGGTGATGCCGAGCGCTTTGGCGGTCGATTCGAGAACTTTCGGGCCACCGGTGTGCATGACCCAGCTCTTGATGTCGGAACGGCTGAGTCCATTTTCGGCAAGAAAGACGTCTACGTCCCGGCCGAGATTGTTCTCCACCGTCTCGGGAACCTGTGGCGATAGTACGATGCGAAAGCCTTTTTCGGAGATGTCCCATCCCATCACGCGCTCGGTGTTGGGATAGAAGACGGATTTGGTGGCGAGGATTTCAGGGCCATCGCAGGGGCGATCGGAACCGAAAACGATGGTGGCTGCCGCGCCATCGCCAAAAAGCAGCGCGGAAATCAGATGGGCCATCGAAAGATCCTCGCGCTGCAGGGTGAGTGAACACAATTCCACCGAAAGCAGCGCGGCTGCCTGGCCGGGATAGCCGCGCACATAATCAGCCGCGCGGGAGACTCCGGCCGCGCCGGCTACGCATCCGAGGCCAAAAATGGGGATGCGCTTGATATTGGGCGAAAGTCCCATGCGATTGACCAGCCGTGCATCGAGCGACGGAGCGGCGATGCCGGTGACGGAAACTACAAAAATGGCGCTAAGATCCTGCGGCTCGATGCCGGCCTTGTGCAGAGCGCGGCACAGCGATTTCTCTCCTAAATCGAGCGCGTGCTGAATCCAAGCGTTGTTGGCTTGACCCCAGGTAGTGAGGTTCAAGTAGAAATCGATGGGTTCAACCAGATAGCGGCCCTTGACCTGCATACTTTCGTCGAGACGGTCAAGAATATCGGGATTGGGAAGGCGATGGCGCCAGTCGTTCTTCAAAGCTTCGGTCAGAACTGCTTGGTCATAGTAGTGTTCGGGGAACGCGCTGGCGACGCTGGCGATCTTCATCAAATAGGCTCCAGGTTTGCGGCGTGGCGGACCGCCGGATAATACCGCGAGAGGGTGGCGTTTCCCGCGGGGAAATCGCGGCGTTAGTTTCAGTCATTTACGACCCCTTGGCAATAGCAGAACGCGAGAGTGGGATCATTCAGGGAGTTGGACCAAGATAGGACGCAGGAACGCCGACGCATTTGTGAAAAAGTAACCCCGGGTCTTGGGGAAGACCCGGGGTCGGGGGTGACTGAGGGACAGCTGGGCCGGAATATCGTGTGGCCGCTAGTAGTTCCAGCGACGCAAGAAAAGCATGCAGCGAAACATGAGTTGGACGCCGAAAACCAGCACCGTCTCGCGAACCATTTCAAGGCGTTGGCCGCGGCCGGCCGAGGCAAGCTGGGCAGGTTGCGCCGCGAGTGGTGCGACGGCCCGGCTGCGAGACGATTCGTTCGTCGAATGCGCGCTCATTGGGCCTCCCGCTAGTTGACCACGTAGACGGGGTTGTCATGCTCGACGGCCAGAACCATGGATTTGAAGATGTCCACGTCCCAGCTATCGGCGATGCGCAATCGGACGACATCAACAGTCTCGGAAACCAAGCGGCCGCGAAGCGGTACACGCAAATTCCCCGCCACGACTCTTAGAATTACGGGTTGCCCCATCCAGACTGCGTAGCCGCCATCCATGAGAAGCCCCCTGTCCTGGACTCGTGCTCGAACAGTTGCATTTTGGGACAGGGGTCCGCGCTGGCCAATGGTACAGGGGGCTAAAACGGGTAGGAGCAAAGTACTAGCAGCAGTCATCACGCCAGCGGGACAGCCAATCGTCGGACATATCTCGTCTTGCGCGATTGCGGTGGGTTCGCGGGCGGAGCATCTGCTATTGTGAATGGCATCGCTGCAACATCCGAATTGGCACTGAATTCACCAGGACACGGAGCGCATGATCGAATTTTTGAGGCATTTGCTGGGGTACATCTACAACGTACGCGGGCTGATCGAATGGGGCGGCACGGCCATGGTCTGCATCGTGGTGTTCGCCGAGACCGGGCTCTTCATGGGATTTTTTCTGCCGGGAGATTCGCTGCTGGTCACGGCAGGGGTGTTCGCCGGGGCGGGGCAGATTAAGCTGGCATGGCTGCTGACGCTGGTGACGCTGTGCGCGATCGCGGGCGATCAGCTGGGATACTGGATCGGGCGGCGTGCCGGAAAGGCGCTTTACGCCCGCGAGGACTCGCGATTTTTCAGGAAACGGCACCTCGAGCGCGCTCACGAATTCTACGAACGCAACGGCGGCATGACCATCATCCTGGCGCGCTTCATGCCGATCATCCGAACGTTTTGCCCGCCGGTGGCTGGCGCCGCGCGAATGAACTACCGGCACTATTTCCTGTATGACGTTGCGGGCGGCTTTCTGTGGGTCTGGGGCATGACGCTGCTGGGCTATACGATCGGGAAAAGCGATCCGCAGATTGACAAGCACATTCACTTCATCATCGCCGCCGTCATTGTGGTGTCACTG
>JBAVQT010000439.1:0-3195 GCA_049694295.1 Candidatus Acidiferrales bacterium | reverse complement strand
CTACAATCCTCGACCGAGGCGTCTAGCTAGTGGCCGAACTGTTTTACATTCGACTGATCGCGCTGACGGCGGGAACGCTGGTGTATTTGTTTCTGCTGGCGCTGATATTGGGACATCGGCGGCCGAGGCGGTTTGAGCGGCTGCTGTTTTTTTTGGTGCTGGCTGGGTTCCTGATTTACGCGGGCGGCTTACTGGCGATCAACGCCGTCGTGCAGTACGGGACGCCTTCGGCTGCGACTCAATTTCTGTGCACCATGCTGATTGGGGCGGGAGCATTAATGCTGCTGCCGCTGATCTTTCACGCCCACGTTGAATATTCCCGTACCGTTCAGAAGACGAAAATCGGAGGCGCGACGCGCGGCGGGGTGTGGCTGCTCTATCTAGTCGCTGTGGGAGAAGCAGCGGGCGCGGCGGCGATTTTACGCGCGAGGGGCGGGAGCCTTGGCGCCGAGCTGCTGAATTTCTCGAGCCTGGGGCTATTAGCCGACCTGGCGATGTGCGCGGCGGTGGCGGCTGGCGTGCAATTTGCATTGCTGCGGCGCGAAACCAACCGGAGCGCGCGGATATTGGGACGATGGCTCTTTGCGGTTTCGTGCCTGCTATTGGTCATACTGGTGGCGCGGGTTGCCGATGCGACCGTTTCACCATTTCTCAGCGACCTGCTGGTCACAACGGCGATTGCGGCTGGGGTGCTGCCTGGGGCGCTGCTGATTTATTTTGCGCTGCGGCACAATTTTCTGGATTTCGGAGCGCAGAGGAATCTGGTGTACGCGCTGTCGGCTTCGTTTCTGGCGCTGCTGTATCTGGCGCTGGTGCGGCGAGTAAGCGGATGGCTGGAGCCGGCGCTGCCGGCGGAGGCGACGGCCAGCATATTGCTTTTCCTGCTGGTATTTTTATTCGAGCCGCTGGAGCGGGTGATCGGGCCGGCGGTGCACCGGACGTTGCGGGAACGGATGGCGGGAGTGCAGCGGCTGGCGGTGGAGCTGCAGGAGTGCGCGCGGCGAGGGAGCGCCCCGGAGCTGGTGGCGCTGGCAGAGCGGCGGATTCGGGAGGAATTTGGATTGGCGGCGGTGCGGGTAACGGCTCCGCTGGATAGGGCGCTCGCGCCGCTAGCGTCGCCGGGCGGGCTGGGGCATGTGACCCGGCTGCCCTTGCTGAAGGATGGCGAGGAGATCGGGCTGCTGGAGGCGAGCACGACGGGGTCGTATCTGACGGGTGAGACTTTGGCGGGGCTGGAGCTGCTGGCGGAGCAATTTCCGGCGATGCTGGATGTGGCGCGGCTGATCGAGGAGAAACTTCGGCTGGAGCGGGAACTGGCGGAGCGGGAGCGGCTGGCGCTGCTGGGACAGATGGCGGCCAGCGTGTCGCACAATCTGCGGAATCCGCTGAGCTCGATGAAGACGATTCTGCAAGTGCAGCTAGAGAATCCGGATTTGCCGCTGGATGTGCGGCACGATTGCGCGCTGGTGGTGGAAGAGATCGACCGGATGAGCGCGAAGCTGAAACAACTGCTGAATTTCGCGAAGCCTGCGATCCACGACCGGCGAGCGGGGCAGCGAGTGGCTGCCGTGGCGCTGGCGCGGCAGACGGCGGCGCTTTTCGGGCGGGATGCGGAGCGGCGCGGAGTGCGCATGGAATTCAGCCAGCCGGCGGGGGAGATTTTTGTGGTGGCTTCGGAAGAGGCGCTAAGCGAAGTGCTGTCGAATTTGATCGTCAACGCGATCGAGGCGCAAGCGGGGGGCGGGCGGGTGCGGGTGAGTCTGGCGCTGGAGGGTGGGCACGCGCAGATTGCGGTGGAAGACGACGGTCCGGGAATTGGGCCGGAGTTGCGCGCGCGGATATTCGAGCCGTATTTCACGACCAAAGCTACCGGCACGGGGCTGGGACTTTCGATCGTGGCGCGACGGGTGAACGAAATGGGCGGCGAGATGGAATGCGAAAGCCCGGCACGCGACGGACGAGGCGCGCGATTTCGCGTGACGCTGCCGGCGGCTGACGAAGCGGCGGGAGCCTTGGCAAACGAGCGGCGAAAGACGGGAAGCGAATGAGGGTGAACGAATGAGACGCGCGATCCTGGTGGTGGACGACGAACCCGCGGCGCGGTACGGAATCCGGCGGGCGCTGGAGGGCGAGCATCAAGTGAGCGAAGCGGAATCGGTGGCGGCTGCGCGAGCGGCAGTGGAGGGCGGCGCGCCGGACCTGATTTTGCTCGATGTGGTGATGCCGGACGGAGACGGGCTTTCGTTTTTGCGTTGGCTGCGGGAACAGGGGCACGAAACGCCGGTGCTGATGGTTTCGGCGCTGGACACGGCGAAGACGGCGGTGGAAGCTCTGCGGCTGGGCGCGAGCGATTACATCGTCAAGGGATTCGACATCGAAGAGCTGCGCCAGCGAGTGGGGAATCTGCTGCGGCTTTCGAGCCTGGCGGCGGAAAACCGGAAGCTGCGGCGCGAGTTGGTGGCGGACGGGCGATTTGGGAGGATGGTGGGCGAATCGGCGGGGATGCGGCGAGTGTTTGAAATGGCGGAGCGCGTGGCGGCGACGGATGCGACGGTGCTGATTTTGGGTGAGAGCGGAACGGGGAAAGATTTGCTGGCGAACGAGATTCACGCGCGGTCGGCGCGGACGGGGAAACCGTTTGTGGCGGTGAATTGCGCGGCGCTGCCGGAAAATCTGATCGAGTCGGAACTTTTCGGCTACGAGCGCGGCGCATTTACCGGGGCGGCGCAGCAGCGCAAGGGGAAATTCGAGCTGGCGCACGGTGGGACGCTTTTTCTGGACGAGATCGGCGACATGAATCCGGTGACGCAGTCGAAAGTGTTGCGGGCGCTGGAGAACCGGACGATTGAGCGGCTGGGGGGATCGCAGACGATCACGGTGGATGTGCGCGTGATCAGCGCAACGCATCGCGATCTGCCGGCGGAGATCGCGGCGGGACGATTCCGCGAAGACCTTTATTACCGGCTGCGGGTGGTGGCGCTGGAGGCGCCGCCGCTGCGCGAGCATTTGGAGGATGTGCCGCTATTGAGCGCGGCTTTCCTGGAGCAATTGGGAGCGCGACACGGAAGGCGGATGAGATTGAGCCGCGAAGCTGGGGAGATGTTGCAGCGGCATGGCTGGCCGGGGAATGTGCGCGAACTGCGGAATTCGCTGGAGCGGGCAGTGGTGATGGCGCGGGGCGAGGAGATTGCGGCG
>JBAVQT010000438.1:0-1507 GCA_049694295.1 Candidatus Acidiferrales bacterium | reverse complement strand
GCCGAAGGTCAGTCCGAATTTATCCCGGTCCAGCCAAATCCGGTCGTAAACCATGTAACCGACGAAACTCTGCTTTGGACCACCGCGCGTATTGCCATGGCAGCTGACTCCGCCGCCGTACTCGCATCCGAGATCGCCAGTCAGCGAAAACGCCATCTTGTCCACAGTGCGATCGGGCCGGTCGAAATATTTCACCTGAATGCTGTCGTCGGTGTGAATGCGCGAACGTCCGAGAACTCCCAGATCGTCTTGTCCCAGTCCATATTGATTTCCGACGAACTCGAACCATCCCGTCGGACGCCACAGAATCTGTCCCCCCAATCCCGGCTTGTTGTTGAAGCGTCCGTAAGACTGCCATCCGTTGATGAACCACGGTTCAATCTTCAATTTGTCGGTCACGAAGAATTGCGCCCGCACGCCATTAAAAAACCAAGGCGTGTTCGAAGAAACGTACGACGGTTGGTACGCCCAATTGTCGAAGTTGTAGTAGCTGAAGAGCCCGACGTACGACATGAATATTCCGGCGTCCAGGTTGACGCCGCGCAGAGCGTTCCAGTGGTACCCGCCATAGGCCTCGGAAAGATAGCGGTAGGCATCCGCCAGGTTCCATTGCCCGCGCGCGGGACTGGCGTCATTTCTGGGCGTCGTCTGCGAATACATGCCGAATTGCGTCATCAGCCGCCCGCGGACGTTGTCGTAGTGAAAGTCGCCGCCAATGCCAAGTTGCGTCAGTTGCACTTCTTGCGCGCGGAACACCTCGCTCGATCCGCCGATAGTGTCGTCTGCCGGATGATTGAAGTCGTAGATATAGGCCGTGTCGGCTCGAAACTCGGGCGTGAAGAACAGGGTGTCAATCGGAGGGGTCTTTTCCCGGCTGTTGCCGTTGAGCCATGTGAAATCCGCAAAGGCAAATGGCTCCGCCTTCGCCGGCTTATTTTCGGCAGCGGTCGCCGGCGCCGCCATCGTCTCCTGGGCTGAGGCGTCCGCCGCGACGTTGGCGTTGCTCGCCGCATTCGCTGGCGCTGCCGCCGAATTCAACATTGCCGGGGGCGCGCTGGCCACCGCGGAATGCGCTGATTTCGCCTTCAATTGCGCTTCCAGCTCCGCAATCCGTGCTCGCATCTGCTCCAACTCCTGCAGGATCGCGGCATCGTCTTTCGCATTGGTTGCGTCCGAGCCCGGCGCGTCGTTTGCAGCGCCATTCGCACTCGCAGATGAACCTGCCGCGCCTGCCGACCCTTGCGAGGAATTCTGCGCGCGCACCGCGCTCGCGCTCATCGCCATTCCCAAACTCGCACAAAACACCACTCCCAGCGTGGTCGAAAGAAATCCCTGTCTTCTGATTCGCATGATGGCTTCCTGGCCTTGCCACTCCGCCGCGTCTTGGCGGCTGTGGATTTGCGCGCGTCTGCGCACACAGAATCGGGCGCTCCTCCTGTCCCGTGTGTCGATTTCAGGCCTGCTTGAGACTATCGCTGGCGCATCAGGAAGGAATAAGCGCGGCATA
>JBAVQT010000437.1:0-3748 GCA_049694295.1 Candidatus Acidiferrales bacterium | reverse complement strand
GCTCTACGGCGATCAATTCAAGATGGACATCCGCAGCCAGGAAGGCCGCGGTACGCAGATTCACATCGAAATTCCGGAGCTGGTCACCTCCGAGCCGTTTGCATTCTAGAGTGCCGCGCGGAAATTGCGGACGCGACTCCCGCGATTTGCGCCCCGCGCGCTCCACACAACGTCGCCGGTCAGCCGCGCATCCGACGTAACCGGCGATGACGAAATAAAATTGCGACGTGCCCCCGGACGGAACGTCGTAAAATGGCGGGCCATGACACTCGATACCGACGAAACAAAACCAGAGCCGCGCAAGACCACGGTGCTGGAAGACACGGACAAGGCCAGCTCGCGCTCGGCTATCCTGCTCCTGATCGCGGTGTTCGTGGTCGCGATCTATTCGGTCAGCTACGGCATTCAGACGCTCGCGTGGCTGGAAACCAAGAGCTGGGCTTCGGCGAGTCCCTGGCTGCGCGCCGTGCCCGACCTGCGCGCCGCGCCCGCGCCGCAGCCTGCACCCGAGCCCGCACCGGCCCCGGTGATCGTGAAAGGTAAACGTCCAGCCAAGCAGGAAACAAAATCGACCGGCACGCAAGTCGAGGTGAGTGGCTATCAATTCACCGTGCCCTGGCAAGGTCCCGCCGTCTCGACGCCCAAAACTCCCGGAACCGAAATTCGTTTCAAATCAGGGCAGGTGATTCTTTTCTACGAGCCCGAATCGCAGGTGGACACCATCGGCGCGATTCGCGCTTCCACGGTGCCGCAGGAGCAAACCTTCGCGAGCCAGGCCGCGGCGAGCGGCATCGACACCAACTACGCGCTCTATAACGCAGTGTATTCGGCGTCGCCCGCGCTTTTCTCGCCGTTTCAGTCCGTTCGCGACACGCTGCGGCTCAATAGCCTGCTGCTGCTGAAGCTGCAGTTTGGATTCGATGAGCTCGGAGCGCTGCATTCCTTTGACTGGAGTCAGATTCGCGGCTTCCAGTTTGGCGATCCCGGGAAGGGGCCGGTGGCGCTGCGTCTCTTTGACATCCACGACAAGCAATTCCGGATGATAATCGTGTCTGCATACGGCTCGGGCGCTACGATTTTGCAGGCGGATGTGGACCAGGCGATCCAGACCTTCGCGCCCATTCCTTTCGACAAACGCTAGCCAAACGAATCAGTTTTTTCTGCGGGCGGTCTTGGGGCCGCGGTTCAGCCCGGCACGGATACCGTTGCGCTCGAGTCGCGGCGGGGATCTGAATCTTCGAGGACCTTGCGGTAATATTCTTCGTAATGCGGCACCACGTCGTTGGAACAGAATTTCGCGCGGGCGTCGATGCGGGCCTGCTGGCCCATCGAGCGGCCGCGGTCGGCGCGAGTCAAAATGTCGAGCGCGTACTTCGCGCCGGCAGCCACATCGCGCGGCTCGATCAAATAACCGTCCACGCCGTGCGTCATCATTTCCGGAACTCCGCCGGCATTCGATGCGATTACCGGCACCTCGCAAGCCATGGCCTCAAGCGCGGCCAGGCCGAAGGATTCGAGATCGCTGGGCATCAAGAATAGATCGGCGAGGCCCAGTTTTTCTTGCACATCATCCTGCTTGCCGAGGAAGAAGACATCTTTCGTCAGGCGTTTCTTTCGCACGATGAACTCAGCCGCGCCGCGATCCGGGCCGTCACCCATCATCACCAGCTTGGCGGGAATCTTCTCGCGCACCAGGGCGAAAATTTCCACGATGTCGGTAATCCGCTTCACCGGACGAAAATTCGAGAGGTGCATCAGGATTGGTTCGCCTTCGGGCGCCCACTGCGCGCGCAAGGCGGGGTTGTCGGCGCGTTTGTACAAATCGCAGTTGACGAAGTTTGGAATCACTTCGATGTGCCGCTTGACCTCGAACTCGTGCACCGTCCGCTCGCGCAAATAATTCGAGATGGAAGTGACGCCATCGCTCTCTTCGATCGAAAATCGCGTGATCGGCAGGTAGCTGCGGTCGCTGCCCACCAGGGTGATGTCCGTGCCGTGCAGCGTGGTAATGAACGGCAGGCCCTTGGCCCCGGTCATCATGCGTGCCAGCAGCGCGCTCACCGAATGGGGAATCGCGTAGTGCACGTGCAGCAAATCCAGATGCGCGGATTCCGCCACCTCATACATTTTCGTCGCGAGCGCCAGCGTGTAAGGCGGGTGATCGAAGAGGGGATAGCTGGTGACTTCCACTTCGTGAAAGTGGATGCGCTCGGAGGCGTGCGTCAATCGGATCGGAGTGGCGTAGCTGATGAAATGGATCTCGTGGCCGCGCGCCGCGAGCTCGATGCCCAGCTCGGTGGCCACCACTCCCGATCCACCGTAGGTTGGATAGCAGGTGATCCCGATTCGCATGAGACTCCCCTGGAAACCTTAGCAGCCGATCGCGCGCCCTAGCAAGCCCGCTGCGCGTTGCTTGCAGACCCGATGGCGCAAATCACGCGATTCGCCGGTTGACGATCGCGCGAAACTCAATCAAGCTAGCCGTCGCTTGCGGTGCCCTCGATTGATTCTAAATCGACGTGCGCATCGCGCCAGATCATTAGACGGCGCAGAGGCTCCCAGGATGCCGAGACTTTCCGGAAAAGTTGCGTTCATCACCGGTGGAGGCACCGGTATTGGCCGGACCATTGCTCTCCAGTTTGCCCGTGAGGGCGCGCGCGTGGTCCTGGCTGGCCGCCGCAAAGCCCCGCTCGATCAGGTGGCGCAGGAAATTCGCACCGCGGGCGGCGAGAGCCTCACGCTGGCGTGCGACGTCACCGACCGCGCCGCCGTGGAATCGGCGCTGGCCGCGACGGTTCGCGCCTTTGGGCGGCTCGATATCGTCGTGAACAATGCCGGAGCGGCCGTGGTGGCAGCTGCGGACTCCACTTCCGACGACGATTGGCACCGGCTGCTGGCGGTGAACCTTACTGGAACATTTTTTGTCTCGCGGGCCGCGCTCCCGCTATTGCGCCACTCCGGCGGCGGCTCGATCGTCAATATCGGTTCGGTTCTGGGCCTGGTGGCTCGAAAAGAGCGCGCCGCCTATTGCGCGGCCAAAGCAGGCGTCACCGGCTTGACCAAAGCCATGGCCCTCGATCACGCGCATGAACGCATTCGCGTCAATTGCATCTGCCCGTCCATTATCGAGACCGAGTTGGGCGCCTATACGCTTTCGCAGACCGCCGATCCCGAAGCCGAGCGCGCGCGTCGGCGCGCTGAGATCCCCTTGGGCCGGATGGGCACACCCGCAGATGTCGCTCAAATGGCCGTGTATCTCGCGTCGGACGAAGCCTCGTGGGTGACTGGCGCAGCCCTCCCGCTCGATGGCGGACTCACCGCTTACTGACATGCCTCGCGCTGCCAAATCGGTCGATCTTCGTGCCAATCTTGCTGAGCTTCGCAGCCGCGTGAACTCCAGCAGCGTCGCGCGCCAGTTTGGCTTTGAGCTGGCCGAAGCCGAGCACGGCCGCGTGGTGATGAAGATGCGCGTTGTGGCGCGCCACCGGCAGGTTCATGGCGTGGTCCATGGCGGCGTGATGGCCGCGCTGGTCGATACAGCCGGGGGCCTCGCCACTTACATGGCGCTGCCGCCCGGCGCCCGCGCCGCGACCATCGAGCTCAAAATCAATTATCTGGAGGGAGTCGAGCGCGGGATGGTGTTTGCCGATGCTCGCGTAGTGCGCATCGGTCGCCACATCGCCGTGGTGGATTGCGATGCGCGCGACGAGCATGGCCGATTGGTTGCCAAGGCGTTGATGACTTTCTT
>JBAVQT010000436.1:0-2432 GCA_049694295.1 Candidatus Acidiferrales bacterium | reverse complement strand
CGTTGGGGCAGGCGGGGGTGCAGCCTTCGGCGCGATTGTCGGCGCGCTGGCTGGCGGCGGCAAGGGTGCCGCTATCGGCGCCCTTGCTGGTGGCGGCGCAGGCACGGCCGGTGCGGCGTTCACAGGCAAGCGCGACATCACGCTTCCCGCCGAGACGCGCCTGCATTTCAGGCTGACGCAACCCGTCTCGATCAATCAGCAGTAGTCGCGATGCACGCGGTCCCGCGCGAACTTCTCGCGTTTGCACCGCTCTACAAGCAAAAAGAGCCCGAAGCGTCGCAGCCTCGGGCTCTTTGCCGTTTTAGATCGAGAATTTCGCCGGCTCAGGCTTTCCGGCACACCGAAACGCCGTCGCGCAGTGGCACGATCACCGGAAACAGTTCCTTCGAGGCGTATACCTCCTTGTTGAATTGCAAGATCGAGCGCGTGTCTCGATCCTTCGCCGGCTTCACCACTTTCCCGCTCCACAGCACGTTGTCGGTGATCAGCAATCCGCCGCTCTTGAGCCGCTGCACGGCCTTGCGCCCGGCCGCGGGATACTGATGCTTGTACACGTCGATCAGAATGATGTCGAATTCCCCCGGAACGGTGTCCAGCAACTCGATGGCGTCGCCCGTCAATATCGTCACGCGATCCAGCACTCCCGCGCGCTCCAGATTTCGTCGTGCTCGTTCCGCATTCGCCGGATCGCCATCGGTGTAGAAAATCTGCGAGCCGGGTCCCGCCGCGCGTGCAAACCACAGCGTCGAATATCCGATCGCCGAGCCCATCTCAAAAATTCGTTTCGCCCCCGAAATTTGCGTCAAAAGATACAGTAACCGCCCGCAAGCCGGACCGATGATCGGCACGTCGTGCTTCTTCGCGTAGCGTTCCATTTCCGCCAGCACCGCGTCACGCTTCGGCAGCAGTCCGTCCACATACGCTTCGAGTTTCGCAGGCAGTATATTGGCCATCGTCAACGCCCCCTGAAATCGTTCGTCGTAAACCCGGCTCCGCTCGCTCAGCCCATCGAATCGCCCGGAGCGATTGCGTGAATCTCCAGGCCACGAATATCCTGCGTTAGATCGATCAGTTGCTGAGGCCGCCCCGTGAGCACCGGCCACGTGCCGTAATGCATCGGGACCACATGCCGCGCCCCAAGCAACCGGATCGCCGCGGCTGCTTCGCGCGGGTCCATCGTGAAATGATCGCCGATCGGCAGCAGCGCCAGGTCCGGCTTATATAGTTCGGCGATGAGTTTCATGTCGCTGAAGACGGCGGTATCTCCCGCATGGTAGATCGTCAATCCTCCCGGCAGCCGCACCACCAGTCCGCTCGCTTCGCCACCGTAGATCATCTGTCCGCCGTCTTCGATCCCGCTCGAATGCACGGCATGCACCATGCTCACCTCGATCTCGCCCACGCGCTGCGTTCCGCCCTTATTCATCGGCAGCAAATTGGTCACGCCTTTTGATCCCAGCCACGCGCACAGTTCGATGATGCCCACCACCTGCGGTTTGAACTGCTTCGCGATCGATATCGCGTCCGCGATGTGATCGGAGTGCCCGTGCGTCAATAGCATCGTGTCCAGGCGGTCGAGTTTCTTCAGCTTCTCGGGACATGCCGGATTCGATTGCAAGTACGGATCGATCAATATCTCTTGCCCGCTCGGCGTCGTAATTCCAAACGTCGCATGGCCGAACCAGGTCAGTTTGTTACCCCGCATTTGCAGCATGATTGAGCCCCCTGTCAAATAAATGAATGAAGCGCCGCGGAATTAACCGTACAAAGAATCGATCTCGCTCAGCGTCCCGTGGTGGCGGCGCCGCCGCCGGCGTTTGAAAGTATGTACCGGATCGCCTGCTCGTACGACGCGCGCGGCTGCAGCCCGATGAAATGTCCCGCGATGTGCCCGCTGCGATCGTAGAAAATCGTCTCCGGCATCGAGCCCGTCCAATTCGGATTCACGCCGCGATAAAAAGAATCCACGTCAATTCCCGGTTTCTGCCGGTAATTTTTGAAGTCCGGATGATTCTGCGCCAGGAAGCGCCGAACCAGATGCATGTCCGAATCGTCGTCCAGGCTCACGCCAAACACCGCCAGCCCCTGTGGTTCGTATTGCCGGGCCATCTCCGCCAGCATGGGAAATTCATCTTTGCATGGCTCGCACCATGTGGCCCAAAACGTTACCAGTAGCGGCTTGCCTTTATATTTCGCCAGCACCTGGTTGTATCCGGCGAGATCTATCAGCGGTGGATCGGCCACCGCCGCGCTATGCGCCGGTCCGCTGCCTGCCTTCTTCGAGTCACTCTGGCTCTGCGCCCCTGCTGCCGGCAGCAGCACCAGCACCGCGGCGAGCGCCAGCGCGCCCGTCGCCGCACGGGACCAGAACTTGCCTTGCCGAAGCGTTGCCTTTGCCCGGCTCGCAGTGCTCATGCGAGCGGGTGTTACGC
>JBAVQT010000435.1:0-5079 GCA_049694295.1 Candidatus Acidiferrales bacterium | reverse complement strand
CGAAAAGCTCATCGCTGAGGCTCGCGCCTTGCCCGCCATGGCTGGCCAGGAGCTTGCGAGCCGCGTTACGTCCGCGAAGAAATATGATTGGTCAAGCGGGTCGATCGATCTGGCCGCGCCGGTACATGCGCCTGCGCGCAAACTTGCTTCCCCAGTTGCGGCGGCACGGGAGAATCGTCGCTTTCGTGTGGTGGCCTACGATTTCGGCATCAAGCAAAATATTCTCCGCCTCTTTGTGGATCACGACTGCGACGTGACCGTGGTTCCCGCGAAAACTTCCGCTGAAGACGTGCTAGCGCTCAAGCCCAACGGCGTGTTCCTCTCGAATGGCCCCGGCGATCCCGAGCCGGTCCACTACGCCGTCGAAAATATTCGCAAGCTCCTGGGGCGCGTCCCGATTTTCGGAATCTGTCTGGGGCACCAGCTTTGCGGGCTGGCCCTCGGTGGGCGGACTTTCAAATTGAAATTCGGACATCATGGCTCGAACCATCCCGTCAAGAATCTGATTACCGAGAAAGTCGAGATCACCTCGCAGAATCACGGATTCTGCGTTGATCCCGAGTCGCTGCCGTCGTCGGACGTCGAAATCACGCACGTCAATCTCAACGATCACACCAACGAAGGCATGCGCCATCGCTCGCTGCCGCTTTTCAGCGTGCAATATCATCCTGAGGCTTCGCCGGGCCCGCATGACGCTCGCTATTTGTTCGATCAATTCATTGCGCTGATGAAAGAAAACACGGCGAAGGCGAGCGCGGGCTAATACTCAACCACCATGCCGAAACGCACTGACATCAAAAAGATTCTGATTATCGGGTCGGGGCCGATCATCATCGGCCAGGCCTGCGAATTCGATTATTCGGGCACCCAGGCTTGCAAGGCGCTGCGATCGGAGGGCTACGAGGTCGTTCTCGTCAACTCGAATCCGGCGACCATCATGACCGATCCGGAAATCGCCGACCGCACGTATATCGAGCCGCTCACTCGCGACTATTTGGAGGCGATCATTGCCGCTGAACGGCCCGACGCGCTGCTGCCTACAGTGGGCGGACAGACGGGGCTGAATCTCGCGGTAGATCTCGCCGAAGCGGGAATTCTCGAAAAGTATGATGTCAAGCTGATCGGCGCGTCCATCCGCGCCATCAAGATTGCGGAAGACCGGCTGCTGTTTAAGGACGTGTGCCGGCGGCTTGGCTTGGAAGTCCCGGCGTCGGAAGTGGTCACCACGGTTCCGGACGCCGTGCGCTTGGCCGATCAGCTCGGGTATCCCGTGGTGATTCGCCCCTCGTTCACGCTGGGTGGCACGGGAGGCTCGGTCGCTTACAATCGCGAAGAATTCGCCGACCTGATTGCACGCGCGCTGGACGCGAGCCCCGTGCACCAGGCTCTGATCGAAGAATCCGTGCTGGGGTGGAAGGAATACGAGCTGGAGGTGATGCGCGATTGCCGCGACAATTTCGTGGTGATCTGCTCGATCGAAAATTTCGACCCCATGGGAATTCACACCGGCGACTCGATCACCGTGGCGCCCGCGCAAACCCTCACCGACAAGGAATACCAGCGCATGCGCGACGCGGCCGCCGCAATCATCCGCGAGGTCGGCGTCGAGACGGGAGGATCGAATATTCAGTTCGCTGTCGAACCGGGAACCGGCCGCATGACGGTGATCGAAATGAATCCGCGCGTTTCGCGCTCCTCGGCGCTCGCCAGCAAAGCAACGGGATTTCCGATCGCCAAGATCGCCGCGAAGCTCGCGCTGGGCATGACACTTGATGAAATTCCCAACGACATCACCCTGAAAACGCCAAGCTGCTTCGAGCCAACCATCGATTACGTGGTGGCCAAGATTCCCAAATGGCAGTTCGAGAAATTTCCTGGCAGCGATCCCACGCTCACTACTCAAATGAAATCCGTGGGCGAAGTGATGGCCATCGGGCGCACTTTCCAGGAAGCGCTCTGCAAGGGTATTCGGTCGCTCGAACCCAGCGCGGCTTGGCGCCCTCCGGCCGAAGTGACCACCGCGCTGTTGCGCGAGAAGCTGGCCGTGGCTGGTCCCGATCGCTTGCACTGGCTTTTCGAATCGCTTGAGCGCGGCATGAAAGTGGAAGAGGTATGCTCGCTCACCAAGATTGATCCGTGGTTCATTCGCCATCTCGAGCAAATGGTGCTCCTCGACCGGCAAGTGGCCGCGACTAAACTGGATGATATTCCGCGCGAGTTGCTTCTCGAATCCAAACGCTCCGGTGCCAGCGACGAAGAGCTGGCGAAAATCTGGGACGTCTCGCCGGCTGCGGTGCGCGCGCGGCGCATCGAGCTCGGAGTTGTTCCAGTTTTCAAGCGTGTGGACACCTGTGCGGCGGAATTCGAATCGTTCACGCCGTATCTTTACTCGACGTACGAGGAAGAAGATGAATCGGGCGCCGTCGACCGTCCGAAGATCATGATTCTGGGCAGCGGGCCGAATCGCATCGGGCAGGGAATTGAATTCGATTATTGCTGCTGCCATGCGGCATTCGCTCTAAAAGAAGACGGCTACGAAACGATCATGGTGAATTGCAATCCGGAGACAGTCTCCACCGATTACGATACGGCGGACCGGCTTTATTTCGAGCCGCTCACTCTAGAAGACGTGCTCGCGGTGATCGACCGCGAAAAACCCCAGGGCGTGATCGTGCAGTTCGGCGGGCAGACGCCGCTGAATCTGGCGCTTGATCTGAAACGCAACGGCGCGAAAATTATTGGCACCGATCCCGAATCGATCGACCTGGCTGAAGACCGCCGCCGCTTTGGCGCGCTGCTGGAAGAGCTAAAAATTCCGCAGCCTCACGCGGGCACCGCTCTGGACCCGCAGGAAGCCGTTCGCGTTGCTGGTGAAATCGGACTGCCGGTGCTGGTTCGGCCGAGTTACGTGCTCGGTGGGCGCAACATGGTGATCGCCTACGATCTGAAAACTGTCGAAGAGTATGTGGCGCAGGCCGCACTGATGGGGACTGCGTCCGATCCGCGGCGTCCGATTCTGATCGACCAGTTTCTGGAAGACGCCACCGAAGTTGACGTCGACGCGCTGGCGGACGGCGATGACGTGGTGATCGCCGGGATCATGGAACATATCGAAGAAGCCGGCATACACTCCGGAGATTCCTCATGCGTGTTGCCCTCGGTGTCGCTCAAGCCGGCGGTGCTCGATCGCATTCGCGATTACACCGCGAGGTTGGCTCGCGCCCTGCACGTGGTGGGTGTGATGAACGTGCAGTATGCGATTCAGCGCGACACGGTTTACGTTCTCGAAGTGAATCCACGTGCGTCGCGCACGATTCCTTACGTCAGCAAAGCCACCGGTGTCCCTCTTGCGAAAGTGGCCGCGCGGTTGATGACCGGGCGCAAGCTGCGCGATCTGCATCTGCCGACGGTCGAGACGAACGGGATTCGCGAGCTGGCGGTGCACGATTTCTTTGCGGTGAAATCGCCGGTGTTTCCGTTCAATAAATTCCGCGGAGTGGACACGATCCTGGGACCGGAGATGCGTTCTACCGGCGAAGTGATGGGCGTCTCTTCGACGTTTGGTCTGGCATTCGCAAAGGCTCAGCTGGCCGCGGGCCAGCGTCTGCCGCAGCAGGGAACTGTGTTCATCAGCGTCAACGATCATGACAAGCGCCACATCGCGGCCGTGGTCAAAGACCTGCTCGCCAGCGGGCTCAACGTGATCGCCACTCGGGGAACCGCGGCCGTTCTTTCTCGCGCCGGTATCGAGGTTGACTCCGTTTACAAAGTGAATGAAGGCCGCCCGCATATCGTGGACTTAATCAAGACGGGCAAGGTCGATCTGGTGATCAATACGCCGCTGGGCCGCGAATCTTTTTACGACGAAAAATCCATTCGGCGCGCCGCCATTCGTTACAACGTTCCGTGCATCACCACTCTGGCTGCCGCCAGCGCCGCCGCCAAGGGAATTCGCGACACCAAGGGCCATCCCGTGGATATCGCGGCGCTGCAGGATCTTCACCGCCGCAAGTCCTCGGCGCCGGCCTCGTGATATAAGATGCTCGCATGAAACTCCACGGTATTTTCGCCCCGCTCACCGCGACGTTTAACGCCGACGGTTCGCTCTCGCTCGACAGGCTGCGGGAAAATCTGGCGCGCTACGATCGCACGCGACTTGCCGGCTACGTTCTGAACGGTTCCACTGGCGAATCCGTCCTGCTCCGCTGGGAGGAGGTCTATCGCATTTGGGAAACCGCACGCGAAGCAGCAATTCCTGCAAAAATTCTCATTGCCGGCACCGGCGCGGAATCCACGGCTGAGACCATCGAGCACACGCAGCGCGCGGCGGCCCTGGGTTTCTCGGCCGCTTTGGTCCGCACACCGAGTTTTTACAAGCCGGTTACTTCGCCCGAACTTCTCGCCGAACACTATCTTCGGGTGGCGGACGCATCGAGAATTCCCGTCCTGATCTATTCGGTGCCGGTTTTCACGCATGTGACCGTGGAAGCTCCGCTGGTCGCGCGCCTCGCTCGGCATCCCAATATCGTGGGGATGAAAGACAGTTCGGGAAATGTCGAGGGTGTCGCTGCAATCATCGCCGCCGCACCAAAGGATTTTCAAACGCTGGTCGGTTCATCTGGAACGCTTTATCCGTCGCTCGCTGCGGGTGCAGTCGGCGCGATCCTGGCGTTGGCCTGCGCGTTCCCCGACCTCTGCTGCGACATCTATGACGCATTTCGCGCGGGCGATTCCTCACGCGCCGCTGTGCTCGCCGAGCGCTTGCAGAACCCCTCAAAACTTCTCGGACAAACATACGGCATCTCCGGTCTCAAGTACGCACTCGATCTTCTTGGCTCCTATGGCGGCCCCGCGCGCCCGCCGCTACTGCCGCTGAGTTCCAGTGCTCGGCACGAAATCGCCGCAATGCTCGAAGGCATGACCGCAGGCGCTGCGCTCGGCTCCGGCTCTTCGACGAATTCTGCGGTTGCGTCTTCCGTGCCCCGTTCGGCCGGCGCAACGAATCCGAAAAGCTGAATCCCCGGTGGTTCCCCATCATCCAACTACGGGTGTGCTTTCGTTTACCGCCTGAAACCGTCG
>JBAVQT010000434.1:0-20553 GCA_049694295.1 Candidatus Acidiferrales bacterium | reverse complement strand
TTCTTGCCGGCTTTAATCTCGACTTGCGGATTGCGAGGATCGGAGGCGTCGACTTTTATGACCGATGCTGTTCCCACCGCTCTCTTTTGGTTCCCGGTTTCGTAGACGATCAGGCGCGCGCCGGGCTGCATCTCGCGCAGGTGTTTGCGCGCCAGTGGGTTCGAAACTCCGTCCCAGAGCGTGGTCTTGTCACGCAGTAGATCGTCGAACGAATATTCCGAAGGCTCCGTCTTGAGCAAGTAGTCCTGAGTCATAACGCACCGGCCTGTAACATCGTCTGCCTGCTCAGGCAGGATAATCGCTGGATGAAAAGGCCGCAAGTCCCAAGGCCCGCGCTTCTAAGGTCAACGAAGTGATTCCCAACGCAATTGGATTGCGGGTGGTTTAACTGCAAGTCCTTTGCTGTCTGAACTGGACGTCGGCGAAGCCGGGCGGATTGCGAATTGCATATTGGATACAGTGTAGTAGCATGCTGTGCTTCCGTAACTTTTTCGGCGCCGGGTGGGGCGACGAGTTCGGATTGACACCGCGAGTGGTCTATGAGCCGGCATTCGATTTTTCCGCGAACTTCCCGTCGCCCATAGCCGGCCCGGCCACCGCAAAGGACAGGTAGAAATCATGCTCAGACACTTTTATCGTCAGGCTGTGGGTGCGGTCGTTCTGGTTTTGCTGATTTTTTCCGCGGTTCCCCCGGCTGCGTTTGGGATTGACAAGCCTGTCGACGAGACGGACGGCGACATATCGAAGAGTGTGATGCGACCGCTGATCGAACGCTATACCGCAGATGCTGAAGGACTCTCGCGAACATACCAAGCGCGCCTGTCTCCCGCGCGCGAAGCTCGTTTTCAGCAATTTTACAACGACACTCTGGCGTCGCTTTCGAGCTTAACTTTCGATTCGCTCAGCCATGACGATCAAGTGGACTACGTGCTGCTGAAGAATCACGTAACGCACCAACTCAGAATGCTCGCTGTTCGTCACAAACAGTATGAAGAGACGGCGCCGCTGCTGCCGTTTGCCGCCACCATTTTCGATTTCGATGATGCGCGGCGCCGGATGGACCCTCCCAAGGCCGAGCAGGCCGCCGCCACTCTTGCCGGCATGGTCAAAGTGATTCAGCAAACGCGCCGAGCCGCGGAAGCCGGGCTGCCGCCGGAGATGAAGTCTGCGACCGAGGCGAACACCACCGCAGCCGCGAGCACGCCTGCTCCGACTGACGAAAAGGTCACGCCAATCCATGTTTCCAGAAGCGTGGCGCGCCGGGCGGCGCAGAGTGTGGCGCAATTGCGCGAAACGCTGAAGACCTGGTTCATATTTTCCGACGGTTACGATCCGCAATTCACCTGGTGGGTGGCCGAACCGTATAAGGAGGCGGATCAGGCGCTGGATTCCTACGAGGCTTTCCTAAAAGAGAAACTTGTCGGCATCAAAGCCGACGATAAGACCACGATCATCGGCGATCCAGCGGGACGCGATGCCATCCTTGCGGATCTGGCGGACGCGATGATTCCCTACACGCCGGAGGAACTGATCGCCCTGGCGAAAAATGAAATGGCGTCGTGCACCAAGGACATGATTCGCGCTTCACGAGAGCTGGGCTACGGCGACGACTGGCATAAGGCCCTGGAACACGTGAAGGAAATGCATGTGCCGCCAGGCGAGCAGCCGCAATTGATTCGCAAGCTGGCCCTCGAAGGAATCGATTTCGCGGAATCGCACGATTTGGTCACCATTCCAGCCCTCGCGAAGGAAACCTGGGGAATGGACATGATGACGCCCGAGCGTCAGTTGGTGAATCCGTTTTTCACCGGGGGCGACACCATTAGCGTTTCATATCCTACCGACACGATGACCTTCGAGCAGCGGATGATGAGCATGCGCGGCAACAACATTCCATTCGCGCGAGCCACGGTGTTTCATGAGCTGATACCCGGGCACTATCTGCAGGAATACATGGGACAGCGATATCGCCCTTACCGGCGAATTTTCGAGACGCCCTTCTGGATCGAGGGCAACGCATTCTACTGGGAGATGCTTTACTGGGACCTGGGATTCGCGCAGACGCCGGAGGAGAGGGTGGGCATGTTGTTTTGGCGCATGCACCGCTGCGCGCGAATTATTTTCTCGCTGAACTTTCAGCTTGGAAACTGGACGCCCCAGCAATGCGTGGATTTCTTGATTGCGGCCGTCGGACATGAACGAGACAACGCCACAGCGGAAGTGCGGCGTTCCTTCGATGGATCGTACGGCCCTCTTTACCAGTGCGCGTACATGCTTGGCGCGCTGCAGTTTCGCTCGCTGCACAGGGAGCTGGTCGAGAGCGGCAAGATGACGAATCGCCAGTTTCACGACGCGATCCTGCACGAAAATGCAATTCCCGTCGAGATGGTTCGCGCCATATTGACGGATCAAAAGCTCACGCCGAATTTCACTTCTTCGTGGAAGTTCTACGGTCCCATCCCGGCTATGCCGTAGGATTCGGCCGCTCGCGCGAGCGCGGAGCAAATCGCACCCGAGAAGATGGCAATCGGACGTATGTGCCCAGGCCGCGGTACAGCCGGATACGGTTTGGATTGTTTCGCCCGATCGCTGGATGCTTCTCGAAGCCGTGCGTGCGGACCACGTTGCGAGAGCGCGCCTGCCGAAGAAATCTCAGGAATGCTGTGCGCGATGCTGTTTGATGAATTCCTCGAGGTATTTCCCCGCGTCGGTGATGTGCTTCCAAAGCGCGTTTGCGGCCCAATCGGCGTTTCCCGTGCGGCAAGCCGCTAGCAGATCGCGATGAGCCTGGCCCCCGCGCTTCAGGTTGCGCGTGAACACCAGGTGGAGGCGCGTGTAGCGGTCGCAATTATTGTTGAGCGTTTTCAGAAACGACATCATTACCGGGCGGTTAGCCGGGGCGTACAACGCGGAATGAAATTTCCAGTTCCACCGGCCCCACATATCTATCTCATTTTCGTTCTCGAGCGATTTCTCGTATTCCGTAAGGATGTCTTCAGCTTCCTGAAAGTCTTTTTCGGAGAAATTCGGGATGGCCTGCCGAAGCATGTAGCATTCGAGGACGGCGCGGGTCTCGAATAATTCGGCGATTTCCTCCGGCGATAGGGCGGACACCACCGCGCCGCGGTTGGCGACGATAGTGATCAGTCCTTCGGCGGCCAGATGACTGAGAGCTTCACGCACTGGGATACGGCTGATCTGATATTCGGCGGCCACCACATCCTGCCGCAGCTGCTCGCCCTCGCGGAGCTCGCCGCTGATGATTTTTTCGCGGAGCCGCTCGACGACCGCCGCAGCCAGGGATTGCCGGGGAATCGGCGTGGATTTTTTTGCCACCGTCAGCGTGGCAGGGCGCGCGCGTTTCAGATCCGGCGCGACTGTGGTTGCCTGTTTCTTCATAAGCGCTTGTACCTTGCGTTGATTTTTTGTTGCGGCCGGCTGCTCACTGACGTACAGCGTCAATCCGCCGTCACCCTGCTCGCCTCGTGCCGTTCGTTTCGCGCAATCGCTTCGTATATTATATGGCGAGCGAGCCGATAATCCATCATAAGTGCAGTTGTGTCAATTCTCCGTCGAGCAAGCGCCACAATTTCAGTGGGTTCGCGTTCTGCAAGGATTCCGGCAACGCCGCGTCCGGGAAATCCTGATAACAGACTGGGCGCGAAAATCTGTATATAGCCAGCGTGCCGACGGAAGTGGAACGAGAGTCGGTGCTAGCCGGATACGGGCCCCCGTGAACCATGGCGTGGCCGACCTCCACGCCCGTCGGAAAACCGTTGAACACGATTCGGCCCACTTTTTTTTCGAGAATGCCGATCAACTCGGCGTACTCGCGCAAATCATCCTCGGTTCCGTGAATTGTCGCGGTAAGGTGCCCTTCGAGTTTGCGGGCAGCTTGCAGTATTTCTTCTTTAGTAGTGGCGCGGACGAGAAGAGTGGACGGACCGAATACCTCAGCGGACAGTTCGGCGCTCTTCAGAAAATCGGCCACGCTGGTTTGAAAGAGCGTAGCGGCAGCTGCAAATGATCCCGCTGTTTCAGAACCGCCCCCTTCCGCCGCGAGTTTCAATCCGCCGTGATTTTTGCGCGCGGCTGTATCGCGCGTGTAGGCGCGCGCGATTCCCGCGGTAAGCAGCGTGAATCCGGGCGCCTGAGCGATCATGGCGCGCAGTTCGGCTTCGAGTGCGTCTGCGGATGCGCCGTTGCGCACCAGAACCACTCCGGGCTTGGTGCAGAACTGGCCGGCGCCCATCGTCACCGAGCCGTACAGTGACGCGGCAATCTGTTTGCCGCGCGCCTCGAGCGCTCCAGGCAGCAGAAAGACTGGATTGGTGCTGCCCATTTCTCCGTAGAACGGAATGGGTTCCGGGCGACGCATGGCCAAATCCATCAAAGCCCGCCCCGCTGCCAATGAACCTGTGAAACCCACGGCCTTAATTTTCGGATGTTGCACCAGCGCCGCACCGATGGCCGTCGTCGAATCGAATAGCAGCGAAAACAGCCCTTCGGGCAGCCCTGCTTCGCGCACACTTTCCCGAATTGCTCCGCCTGCAAGTTCACTCGTGCCGGGATGGGCCGGATGAGCCTTCACGATCGCCGGATTTCCCGCGGCCAGCGCGGATGCGGTGTCGCCTCCGGCGACGGAAAACGCCAGCGGAAAATTGCTCGCGCCAAAAATCGCGACAGGACCTAGTGGCCGCTGCATGGAACGAATGTCGGGCTTGGCCATCGGTTTGCGATTCGGATCCGCGCGGTCGATCCGCGCTCCCACCCAGGATCCTTCCTCTACGATCGAGGCGAACAGGCGGAGCTGGTAGCAGGTGCGCGCGACTTCGCCTTGCAGTCGCGGCTTGGGAAGCGCGGTCTCCAGATGTGAACGCTCCACGATCGCTTCCGCGAGCGCTTCGATCTTGCCCGCGATTAGCCGCAGGAATTTCGCGCGCTCGGCTCCGCTCGATCGGCTATAGCGCTCGAAAGCCGCGCTGGCAAGGTTTGCGGCGTGGTCGAGGTCCACGGCCGTCGCGGAATGGAAATCCACCGGCAGAGCCGCGCCGGTGGCTGGGTTGTAGGCTTGAAAGGAATTTCCCGCCGAGCCTTCGCCAAATCCGATGATCGATCTTCCCGTCAGTTCGATAGTCATAGTTTACCTGCCCCGGGCCGTTTTTAACTTGGTGCTGGAGCGTTTCGGTCGATGCTTGAGAGCTCGTTCGATCAGCTTTCGCGTCGAGGCCAGTTCGTCGCCGGAGATTTCGAGCTTTGGAGCGCGCACTCGGGCATTGCCGATGCCCATTTCGCCTTGCACGAGCTTGATCAGCTGAACGAATTTCGGAACGGTATCAAGCCGCAGGAGCGGCAAGAACCAGCGATAAATCTCGAACGCCTTCTCAACCTCGTCTTCGATGCCATGGTTGAATAGGTCCACCGACTCGCGCGGAAAGGCGTTCGCGAGTCCGGCAATCCATCCTACCGCGCCGACGCCGATCCCCTCCAGAATCGCATCGTCCACCCCCACAAAAACTCGGAGGCGATCGCCAAGTAGCGCGCGAATCGCGCTCACGCGTCGCGCGTCGGTGCTGGATTCCTTAACTGCGTGCAAATTCTTTTGCTCGCCGGCCAGTTCTGCGATCTGCTCGGGAATAAAATCGGTCCGGTAGGCGACTGGATTGTTGTAGAGCATGGCGGGAAGCGATGTAGCGCGCAAGACGGCCACTACATGCGCTTTCATCTCCCGCCAATCGCCCACGTAGACGTAAGGCGGTAGGATCATCAGCGCATCGCAGCCGATCCGCTCCGCCGATTTGGCGAGCGAGACAGCTTCGTCCGTGGTGATCGCCGAGATGGATGCTACCACCGGCGCGCGGCCCTTGAGCGCGCGCACACAGGTCTCCAGCACGGCGAGTTTTTCCGCCAGGGTCAGCGCGCCGCCTTCGCCCAGCGAACCGAGCGCCACAACTCCCGTGCATCCGTTCTCAATCAGCCAGCGCGAATGCTCGCCGATGAACTCGCGATCCAGCTCTCCGCTGGGCGTGAAGCAGGTCGTGATAGCCGGCATTACGCCGTTCCATTTCATCTTTATCCTCCGTGGGTTGTTGCCGCGTCGGGTCCTCCGGATTTGGCCGCCAGACTTTCCAGCCGAGCTGGAAAAATCGGCGGGCGCACCGGTCCTACATCCCAACCGAATAGAAACTCCACCGCGGCGCCGCAAATGCGCCCTTGGCAGGGACCCATTCCGCATCGTGTGTGAAGTTTGGCTTCGCGCCAGGAACCGTGAACTCGAATCTTCTCGAATGGCACGTCTTCGCAACGGCAGAGAATCGTCTTCGGCTGCGCGAGCGGCTGTAGCTCGTTGCGAAGCTCGAATGCTCGTCGCATCGCACCCACAGCGCGGCGATATCTGGCGCGCTGTGCAAAAAAATCGCGCGCCAGGTCTTTCCGATTCGCCGCCGAGGCGCCGGCCACTTGCCCCTCAGCCAGCGAGAGTTCCAGCCCGCCAATTCCCGTGGGCTCGCCTGCGCTGAAAACATTGGGCGTCGAGGTCTGCTGGAATTCGTCAACATCCACGAAGCCATCGCGAATCCGGCAGCCCATAAGCTTCGCCAATTCCAGATTCGGCACCAGGTGGAAGCCGCAGGCCAAATAGTCGCAAGGGATTTCGCGCTTCCGGCCGCCGTGAGAGAGTTGGACCGCTTCGATTTGCGCGCTGCCCAGGGCAGCGGTGGGCCAGCAATTCGTCCAATAGGGAACGAAGCCCATTTTCTTGCGGAGCTGCAGCCCTTAGATCAGTTTTCCAGGGATTGTCCCTATCGAGCACGCGAACCGCGCGAGCCGAGCGCGCGACGTCTGCTCGCAGATGCAAACCACCCGCGCGCCGGCCTCCGCTAGATACGCCGCCACTGCCAGCAGCAGAGGGCCTGTCCCGGCGATCACCACTCGTTTGCCTTCGATCGGGAGCCCTGATTTGACCATCGCCTGCAGGCCGCCCGCGCCGAAAACATTTCCCAGCGTCCAACCGGGGAAGGGCAGGAAAAGCTCACGCGCGCCGGTGGCCAGCACCAGACTGCGATATTCAAGCGAGAAGAAATCGTCGCCAGATTCGGCGAAGATGCGTCCAGAATCGCAATCGACCACGCGCGCCCCGGAAATTACACGCACATCGGATTGCCCGAGGCGCTGAAGCCAATGTCGCGCGCGCGGACTGGAATGCGCAAAGGGACCACCGCGCCAGATTTGTCCGCCTGGCCGCGGGTTGTCGTCGAGAACGCCCACACGCTGGCCGAAGCGCACAGCCTCTAACGCCGCCGCGATGCCCGCCGGTCCAGCGCCGGCGACAATTACATCGAACTTTTCTTCATGGCGGCTAATCATTGGCTGGAATCATTGGACGAGATTTCCATGCCTTCCACGCAGAGGATCTGGCAACCCCGTTGATGACGGCGGCCATCGATCGCCACGCGGCATTCGAAGCAGACCCCCATGCCACAAAGCGGCCCGCGCGGCTCGCCAGTCACGGATGTCCGGCACCGATCGCCCGCAATCAGCATGGCTACAGAGGCTGTCGCGCCAGTGGGCACCTG
Organism: Candidatus Acidiferrales bacterium; assembly: GCA_049694295.1. GTDB lineage: Bacteria > Acidobacteriota > Terriglobia > Acidiferrales > UBA7541 > Palsa-295. The sequence goes on along the minus strand of JBAVQT010000434.1, from coordinate 12,979 downwards.
TATCCGCCGGCCATTCACCCGCACCGTGATCGCGTCAGCTTCCGTCATTGGTTGCGATTCGCGACGGCCGCCATCTGTCTCGCAGGGGCATAAGGCTCGGGAGAAATTTCGGATGTGTGTCCCAAAATGCGGTCCGCGATCAGACGCGCGGTAGCCAGGGATGTGGTGATACCCAGGCCCTCGTGGCCAGCAGCGATATGAATTGAGGTATCGTCGGGCCACGGCCCGATGAGAGGCAATTTATCCGGCGTTGCCGGGCGAAATCCCGTCCACGCGCGAATGCCCTCGAGAGAGCCGAGCGATGGCATGAATTTCTCCGCGCGCTGCAACATTCTGGCTAGTATCGAGGAATCGATCTCGGCGCTATCAACTTCATATTGGCGCGACGATCCCACTAGAAGCTGGCCGGTCTTGCGCGGCTGGACGTTGAAGGCCACCGAATCGCTTTTCAGCGAATGCGCGCTCTTCAAGTATCCCAGCTCGACCAGTTGATGCCGCAGAAATCCCGGATAGCGATCCGTGATCAGCAGATGGCCCTTGCGCGGTTTGATATCGAGTCCCGGCGTGAGGCATGGCGCGGCGATGCCCGCCGCATTGATCACATGAGCCGCGGCCAGGATGGTTCCGTCGGCGAGGCGAATGCTGCCGTTGCCAATGGAACTGACGCGTGCTCCGAAGCGGCAGGCCGCGCCGCGTGCACCAGCCTCGCGAATCAAGAATGCGGCCGCCGTTGGAGGGTAAAGTACGGCGTCATCGGGGCAGAGAAGGCCGCCCACGAGAGACGGACTGAGATTGGGCTCAGCCGCACGAAGCGCCTTGCGATCCAGAATTTCGGCGCGTACCGACCGCGCTCGGTAGTAATCGAGTTTGCGGCGGACCTCGGCCATTTCTTCCTCATCCGTCGCCACCCAGATCGTGCCGCAGCGATCGTATTCAACATCGGATGGAAGTTCGGGTTCCAGAGCAGCCCACAGCTTTCGTGAGTAGTGAGTCAACGCGAATTGCGCTTCGGAATCATCCATCACTACGATGTGGCCCATGGCGGCGGAGGTGACGCCGGCCGCCGTGAACCGCTCGTCCACGACGGTCACTCGCAGTCCCGCTTTGGCTAGTTCCCGCGCGCACGCCGCGCCGATAATTCCGGCGCCAATTACCACCGCGTCCGCGGTCTGGATCATAGAGAGATGCCGTAGCGAAATGGGTCGTGCGAGTCGAGGATCAGTTCCGCTTCCGCGGTGATAAATGCGGAGCCCTTAATAACCGGCATGATCTGCCCGTCGTCTATCCGAACTTTGCCCTCGAATACGCTGCCGACGATGCTTTCCTGCCGCCACGTTTCACCGGCCTTTAGTTTTCCGTCCGCATAAAGGCAGGCCAGCTTTGCGCTGGTTCCCGTGCCGCAGGGCGAGCGGTCGTAAGCCTTGCCGGGGCAGAGAACAAAATTTCTACTGTCCACGCCTTCCGTTTCCGAGGGCGCAAAAAGCTCCACGTGATCTATTTCTTCGCCCGCCGGGCCGGTGATGCCGCTGCGTTTCAATCCTTGGCGGATGGCCCAGGCGTATTCAGTCAGCTCGTCAAGATTTGCGGTGGACAATTTCATCGGCTGTTTGTCTACCAGGAAAAACCAGTTGCCGCCCCAGGCCACATCGCCGACCACCGGATCGTAGCCCGCCACCTCAACTTTCACCTTGGCCCGCGTGCGCATGCTCGGCACGTTTCCTACTGTCACTTCGCCCGTCTTGTGCAATTCCGCCGTCACCGTGCCCACCGGCGTCTCGATGCGGTGTTCGCCCAGACCGATCTTTTTCAGGTGCGCGAGGGTTACCATCAGACCCATGGTTCCGTGCACGCACATTCCGAGATAGCCCACGTTGTTGAAATAAATTACTCCTACCGCGGCCCCAGGGTCCTGTGGCGCGCAGATGTGCGCCCCGACGACCACTTCGGAGCCGCGCGGCTCGTTGGCGAGTGCTTTGCGCACATAGTCATACTCGCGCCGAAAGGATTCCAGGCGCTCGGACATCGGGCCTGAACCGAGGTCCGGTCCTCCGCTGACGACCACGCGGGTGGGTTCACCCCCCGTGTGTGAATCGACCACGCGAATCCGATGGAAGTGGTTATGCATGGCGAACGAACCGGCTCCCCGTGGATAAAGGATAACGCCACATACGTCTGCGGGTCACGCGCCCCGAGCGAGATCGCAGAACCTTCACGCCAGGCCGTTCATTCCACATCGCACCGAACAGCGATTGGCTGCCGAGACCGGGGAATCGGCATTCTGAGCGGTGCGCGGCGCCGCTTCCTCGGGAACGTGCAACCGCCCGAGCTCGAACGTTGAGGTAGCGAAGAGCCCCTAGCGCATACATTATACGACGGTACATCGTTCCTCGAAATATAGAACCTTGGACCAGGCTCGTACCGCAAGCCCGCCATTCTCTGGCAGTTTTATCGCGCAGTCAAGAATACGTTTACCTCCTCTTTCATTGAAATTCCGCCTCGACGTCGCGGCAGCCTCCCAGCGTCTCGAAAGGACGGCGGAACCGGCCCGCGAGGCGCGCGGGAACACAAAGCTCTTGACGCTGACTTAAATAAAGTATAAAAAGCCTCTGCTTTGGCTGGCCCCCGGACTCGGCTCGAAGCGATTCCAAGAAAGCGTTTACTCAAAACCAAGCTCTGGCCGGCGAGGAAGCGGGTCCCGGCAACCGCTGCCGCCATACACCAATCTCCTCCCACCCGAAGGAGCACCGAACGGAGGATCTGAATGCAATCTCTGAAGCAGGTCCTTCGTTTCGGTGATATTTTGCTCTCCTCGGCGATCCATACTGACCGTGCCAGACGCAATCTCGGCCCGATGCAGGGGCCGGAGAGCATGCGCAATTTTCTCCGCGGTTCGCGTGCCAGCGCTTCTCGGATCGCCGCGAGGATGGGGCCGATGATCGCACGTTTTTTCTGCTTGCTCGCCTTGAGTTTACTTGCCGTCAGTTCATGCTCCGCCCAAAGTGCCTCGCTGGCCGGTACACCCCCCATGGGATGGAACAGTTGGAACCATTTTGCCGGTCGCGTCGACGATGCGACGATCCGCCGGCAAGCCGACGCGATGGTTTCGTCGGGTATGCGCGACGCCGGCTATCTCTACGTGAATATCGACGACACCTGGGAAGGGCAGCGCGATTCTCGAGGATTCATTCAAGCCAATGAGAAATTCCCCGACATGAAGGCCTTGGCTGACTACGTCCACAGCAAAGGTCTGAAGCTGGGTATCTACTCCTCGCCGGCCGCCAAGACCTGCGCCGGTTTCGAGGGCAGCCTCGGACATGAAGAACAGGACGCGCAGACCTACGCGCAGTGGGGAATCGACTATCTCAAGTACGACTGGTGCCAATCGAGCGGGACGCGGGAGGAGATGATTGCCGCGTACACAAAAATGCACGATGCCCTCAAAAAGACCGGCCGCCCTATCGTGCTGAGTCTTTGCGAATATGGCTGGAACAAAGTTTGGGAATGGGGCCCTTCAGTGGGAGGAAATTTGTGGCGCACCACGGGCGATATCAGCGACGACTATCGCACCATGGCCGAAATTGGATTCGACCAGAACGGCCTCGAGAAATTCGCGGGACCGGGACACTGGAACGATCCGGACATGTTGGAAGTGGGCAATGGAGGCATGAACGAAGACGAATATCGCACGCACATGAGTCTCTGGTGCATCCTGGCAGCTCCGCTGATCGCTGGCAATGACTTGACGCAGATGACGGAATATACCCGAGCTATGCTGACCAATCGCGATGTGCTAGCCGTCGACCAGGACGCCATGGGGCAGCAGGGCCGGCGCCTCGCCCAGGAAGGCCCTTTTGAAATCTGGATGAAGCCGATGGCCGACGGCAGTAAAGTCGTCGGCCTATTTAATCGCCAGCGAACGGTGGAGAAGATGTCGGTGCGGCTTTCCGAGATCGGGCTGCCAGGCGCCAACAGGATTCGTGATTTGTGGCTGCATCGGGACCTGGCTGCATCCGGAGATGAATTCAGCGCTTTCGTGCCGGCCCATGGGGTCGTGCTGGTGCGTGTTTACAAAAATTAGGCAAGCTACCTTCCTCGACGCCAAGGAGATAAATACGATGCGTGCGTGCTGCCGCGGAATCATTCCGTCCCTGATCCTATTCTCGTTGGCCTGCTTGCCGGCGCTCGCGCAAGGAACGAAAGAAGATTACGATCGTGCGCAAAAATTTCTGGCCGGCAATCTTAGCCACACCGTGTATGTAGCGGACGTGTCTCCGCACTGGCTCCCCAAATCGTCGCGCTTCACGTACCGGAAGATGGGCGCGAAGGGAGCGGAGTTCATCCTCGTTGATCCGGCGCAAAATACCTCCGGCCCGGCATTCGATCAAGCGCGGCTGGCCGACGCGCTCACTCGCGCTTCGCAACATACCTATACCGCTGGCGATCTGCCCTTCTGGGATTTTGATATGTCGGCCGACGGAAAAACGATCTCCTTCGAGATCGACAAGGATTCCTGGAAGTGCACGCTCGATTCGTATGAGTGCTCGCGTCCGCCGGGGCCTTCTCACGGCGAATTTGAAAACGTCTCACCGGACGGCCAGTGGGCCGCGTTTCTGAAGGACCATAATCTTTATGTTCGTCGCGTTCCCACCGGCCAGATCGTGCAGCTCACTTTCGATGGAGTAGCGGAATGGGACTACGCGGCGGAGCTGCCTACCTTGCGGGCTCTGGTCGAGCAGGGCACGCAGGATATTCAGCAGGTGCCGGCAGTTTTCTGGTCGCCGGATTCCACAAAGCTAGTGACTTACCGCCTGGACTCCCGCAACGCCGGGCGCTTGACGAGCCTGCAATATGTCCCGCCCGATCAGCTTCGGCCCAAGGCTTTTTCCGTCGTCTACCAGCTTCCCGGAGAAACTCTGCCCACCGCTCTTCCGATTATTTTCGATCTGTCGTCCGGAACGCGCGTGGATGTGAAGACCACGCCGTTGGAATTGCCGTTTCAGGACGGACCGGGCTTCGAGTGGTTTCCCGATGGCAAGCGAATTTTCTACGACTACGACACGCGCGGCGAAAAAACAATCGAGATGCGAGTGGTGGATGCGGCGACGGGAGACCAAAGCGTGGTCTTCCGCGAAAGTTCGGAGAAGTATGTGGACCCCGGCGAGACATCCATTCGTTTTATTCAAAATACCGGCGAAATGGTGGTCACGTCGGAGCGCGATGGCTGGGATCATCTCTATCTCTTTGACAAGACCGGGCAGATGAAGCAGCAATTGACGCAGGGACCCTGGGTGGTTCACCGCATCGAATTTATTGACGAGAAAACCAGGCGCGTATATTTTCTCGCCGGCGGCCGCGAGAAGGGCGAAGACCCCTACCAGACGCATCTCTATAGTGTCGGACTGGACGGTAAAGGTTTGACGCTGCTGACCCCGGAAAATGCCAACCACTCGGTGAGCATTTCGCCCGACGCCGCTTTTTTCGTCGACAATTATTCTCGGCCCGACCTTCCCGCGGTCTCCGTGCTCCGCCGCCTTTCGGACGGGTCCGTGGTCAAGACTCTCGAACAGTCCGACGTCAGCGAGATCCAAAAGATGGGCTGGAAATTTCCTGAACCCTTTGAAGGCAAGTCGTCGGACGGTTCGGTGGACCTCTACGGCCTGATTTGGCGCCCCACGAATCTGGATCCTACGAAAAAATATCCGGTGATCGAGCAGATCTATACCGGCCCGCAGGATTTTTTCGTGCCGAAATCTTTCCGTTCCGCGCTCTACTCCGGATTTCAATCCGTAGCGGAACTGGGCTTCGTCGTCGTGATGGTTGACGGCCGGGGCACCACCGGTCGTTCCCGATCGTTCCACGAATTTTCTTACCGCAATCTGGGCGGTGCTTTCGGCGATCACGTCGCCATGATCAAGCAGATGGCTGAAAAATATCCTTATATGGATATCACGCGGGTCGGCATCTACGGCACGTCCGCCGGCGGATACGGCGCGGCGCACGCGATGCTGATGTTTCCGGATTTTTATAAGGTGTGCGTTTCCATCTCGGGCGACCACGATCCGCGCCTCGACAAAGCGTGGTGGAACGAGCTGTACCAGGGCTACCCCGTGGGCGCCGACTACGCCGAGCAATCGAACGTTACCATCGCGGACAAACTACAGGGGCATCTGCTCTTGGAGCATGGCGATGTGGACGACAATGTGCACCCGGCCGAGACCATGCGTTTTGTGAATGCGCTCATCAAGGCCAACAAGAATTTCGACATGCTTTTCGTTCCCAACATGTTTCACGGCGAGAACAGCCTGTATCTGGTCCGCCGCCGCTGGGATTATTTCGTGCAGAACCTCCTCGGAGTCACACCGCCCGCGGACATTGAACTGCACGACAACCGCGAAGGCTTCCGAATGCGCCGGCGCTAAATGTATTGCGCGGCGTTTAGGCAGGCGCTCCGTGACTGGGGCTCGTGTCGACGCCTTCTTTCGCCGCCGTTGTGTTAGTCTGTAAACGTTTGCTGAAGGATGACTTTTCCGCCCGCTTCATTCGGGCTCTTCAGGGGAGCGCTTGATGAAATCCAAAGTCCCTCTTTCCCGCCGTCAGTTTGTCGCCGGTTTAGCTTCCACTGCAGCCGTAGCCTGCCTGCCCAAATCCGCTTTCCCGCTCGACCTGGGCGTCTTTGGTGCAACTCAGGCCAGCGGCAGCCCCGCGCAAAAAATGCCGGATCGCGTGGCCATCCGCGCGGTGCCATTTCCGCTTGCAAACGTGCGCCTGCTGAAAGGTCCATTCCTCGATGCAGCCAACGCCAATCTGGACTTCATGCACTCGCTGCCGGTGGATCGCCTGGTCTACAATTTTCGCAGTAACGCCAATTTGCCGGTCTCAGCCGTACCTCTCGGCGGCTGGGAAGATCCGAAGTGCGAACTTCGCGGCCATTTCACAGGTCACTATCTTTCGGCCTGCGCTCTTGGCTACGCGACGTCCGGCGATAGCACGCTTCGATCCAATGGCGAAGCGGTGGTGGACCAGTTGGCGAAATGCCAGAAAGCCATGCAAAACGGATATCTGAGCGCCTTTCCCGAAACTTTTTTCGATCGTTTGAGCGAGGGCCAGCCCGTCTGGGCGCCGTTCTACACCCTTCACAAGATTCTCGCTGGAAACATCGACATGTATACATATTGCGGCAACGAACAAGCGCTAGCTAACGCCGAGGGTCTGGCCCAGTGGATCGGCCACTGGACCAACGGGATCAGCGACGACCACATGCAGCGGATTCTGAAGACGGAATACGGCGGAACGAACGAAGCGCTCTACAATCTGTTTGCGATCACCGGCAAGGGAAGATATTTCGAAACGGCGCGGCGCTTCGAACAGCCGGATTTCTTCAATCCGCTCGCCGAGCACCGCGACGAACTGAAGGGCCTCCACGTTAATACGCACATTCCTAAAGTGATCGGCGCCGCGCGGCGCTACGAATTGACGGCCGATCCGCACTACCGCGACATATCGGCATTTTTCTGGGAGACGGTGACGCAGGAGCGCGCCTATGTGACCGGCGGAACCTCCAACGGAGAAAGTTGGAACACCGAACCCGGCAATTTGGCCGGCCAACTCAGCATGTGGTCCGAGGAGTGCTGCTGCGGCTACAACATGCTGAAGTTGACGCGCCATCTGCACCAGTGGACAGGCGATCCCCGCTATTTCGATTACTACGAGCGCACGCTTTTCAATTCGCGCCTCGGCACCGAGCATCCCGAGAACGGCATGAAAATGTATTATCTGCCGCTGCAAACCGGCGGCTGGAAGTATTTTCATTCTCGCTTTAATTCTTTTTGGTGCTGCTCTGGCACGGGCGTCGAGGAATTTTCGAAGTTGACGGATTCGATTTACTTCCACAATGACCGCGACATCTTCGTCAATCTTTTCATCTCCTCGGAAGTGCGTTGGCCGGAAAAGGGCCTGACCCTGACGCAGAAAACGTCGTTTCCCGAACAGGAGGGTACTTCGCTAAGCATCAAGGCCGAAAAGCCGGTAGCCGCCGCGATTGCCATTCGAATTCCAAGCTGGGCGGTGGACGGAGGCTCTGTCGAAGTGAACGGGAAGCCGCTGGAAGTGTTTTCAAATCCCGGGAGCTATCTGGAGATTGACCGCACCTGGACCGATGGAGATCGCGTCGAGTTGAAACTCCCCATGCGTCTGCATTCGGAACCGCTGCTCGGCGATCGCTCGCAGCAGGCCGCCCTCTACGGTCCTATCGTCCTCGCCGGCCGACTGGGCGCCGATGGGCTCACTAAGGAAATGCTCTACGATCAAGATTCCGGTCCGACGCGCCTGGCGCCCGAGGCCAAGCCGGTGGGATCTGCCGACATCGAATTGAAATCCGCAAAGGACGTCGAATCCGCCGCGTGGATCGAGCCAGTGAAGGGCGAGACGCTGACGTTTCGGACCGTGGGACAGAAAGCCACTACGACTCTGATTCCGCTGCATCGCCTCTTCGATGAACGCTACGCCGTGTATTGGAAGGTCAGCAGTCCGCAGCAAAATTGGTGGGAGAGCTAGCACGGGAGAAGTTCAATGACCAAGCGGATTACTCGCCGTGAAATTTTAAAGGATGCCGGCGTTGCCTGCGCCGGACTGCTCGTTCCCGCAGGGCCAGCGAACGCTTCCCAGTCCGCTCCTGCGCCCAGCGTTGGCGGCGATCCGATCGAGATACGGCTCTCCTCGGTCAGCGCGCGGACTCTTCGCATCACCATCCTGCCTGATGTAGGAAACCGTGTCGCGCAGGTCGTCTCCGACGGTTCTCTGGTCCAGGAATCCTGGGGAGCGCCCGTAACTCGAATTCGCGCCGTCGCCCCTGAGCAGCCGGTGCGTTGCGGCGATCTGCGCGTACGCGTTTCACTCGCGCCGCTGGCTTTCGAAATTCAAAATGAAACAGGCGCAGTCGTGCAGCGCCTCACTGTCGATCCCGATTCAGGTGCGGTGCGCTTCGCGGCTGGTTCAGCGCCTCTGCTCGGCCTTGGCGAAGGCGGACCGCAATTCGATCGGCGCGGTTCGGTGGATCCGATGCGCGGCGGGCAGGGAGCTTACAAGCTGGCCACGAATGGCGGTCGCCTTCCCATTCCCTGGCTGATTGGCACGGAAGGCTGGGCGCTTTTTTTTCATCAGCCCTTCGGCACCTTTGATTTGACCGGCGAAGAAGGAAAATTTCTGCCTGCGGCGGGAAAGCCTCCGCTCCCTCTCGATATTTTCGCGATTGCTTCGGCCGAGCCAGCCACCATCATGGCGGAGTATGCCCGGCTCACCGGCCATCCTGAGTTGCCGCCGATGTGGAGCCTGGGCTATCAGCAATCGCATCGCACGCTCGCGAGCCGTGAGGAAGTGCTCGCCGAGGCGAAAACGTTCCGCGAGAAAAAATTGCCGTGCGACGCATTAATTTATCTGGGCACCGGATTTTGCCCCTCCGGCTGGAATACTGACAACGGTTCGTTCCAATGGAATCCCCGCGTTTTCCTCGATCCCCAGCCCATGATCGACGAATTGCATCGCGATAATTTCCGCGTCGTGCTGCACGCCGTGATTCTCACGGACACTCTCCGGGGCACGGTCCACGATCCGTGTGATCTCGCGAGCTACGATGAATCCAACGCCGCCTGCTATTGGGACGCGCATCGCAAAGACTTCGCGCTCGGCGTGGATGGCTGGTGGCCCGACGAAGGCGATCCGCTGGACATTCGCTCGAAACTGGTCCGTAATCGCATGTACTGGGATGGCCCCCTGCTCGATCGTCCCAACCAGCGGCCCTTTGCGCTTCATCGCAACGGTTACGCCGGCATGCAGCGCTACGCCTCGTTCCTCTGGTCCGGCGATGTCTACTCCACCTGGGAGACTTTGAAGACTCACATTCCAATCGCCATCAACACCGGATTGAGCGGCATCCCTTATTGGGGCACCGATATCGGCGGATTTGTTCCCACCAGGGAATTCACCGCGGAGCTTTATCTCCGCTGGTTTCAGTTCGGTGCCTTCTGTCCTTTGTTTCGCTGTCACGGACGCACTTGGAAGTTGCGTCTGCCGTGGGGATGGGACACCGGCGATCCAGGTCCGATCGAGATTCGCAATTACGATGGCGCCGCGATTCCCGATGCCTCGCAACTCCACAATCCGCAGGTGGAAGTAATCTGCCGTAAATATCTCGAACTGCGTTACCGGATGCTTCCTTATATTTACAGCGCGGTTCGTGAATCTTCGGCCACCGGCCTGCCGATTCTTCGCGGCCTGTGGCTGCATTATCCCGGCGATGCCACAGCCGTCGCGCGTTCCGATGAATATTTGTGGGGACGCGACATTTTAGTCGCGCCCGTGGTCGAAGCGGGTGCGACCACGCGCTCCGTCTATTTGCCGGCCGGCGACTGGCACGATTTCTGGACGGGCGAGCGAATTGCGGGCGGGCATGAGATCAGCCGCGCCGTTGATCTCGAGACTATTCCGCTGTACGTTCGCGCTGGCGCGATCCTGCCGCTCGGTCCGGTTAAGCAATACACCGCCGAGCCCGTGGATGCGCCTTTATCCATTTCGGTCTATCCCGGCGCCGACGGTTCGTTTCTTTTGTATGAAGATGACGGCATTTCGCTCGACCATCGCCGTGGCCAATGGATGGGCATTCAATTGACTTGGCACGACCAGCGGCGCGCGCTGACGCTCGAGCTCGCCAAAGGTTCGCGCATGATGGCGCCCCTGCGCCGTAATATGGAATTGAAAGTGGGCCAGATCACCCGGAGCTTTGTCTTCGACGGCCAGCGCCAGGAAGTGACCGTCTGACCCGAGTGCGCAACGGCAGCCCCAGGCACTTTCGGGCTAATGTGTCTCGCTGCAAATCAAAACGAATTCTCCAGCCCCTAATAAAATATCTCTCAACGAACCCGCAGGCCGCCGGAGTCGCCTGTGAATCTGCCTAGTGGCCCAGAATTGTGAGAACGATTGCTGCGATCAGCAATGCGATTCCTCCGGCAAAGCTGGCCCATGCCGCGGTCCTGATGGGTCCCTCGCCGGATCCCGCCGGTCTCCCCGGAATTATGAATCGCCGCAGCCTCACCGCCGCCGCGAACAATACCACCGCGCCGCTAAAGCAGACCAGTTGCGGGAAGCTTGATTTCATGACGTTGACTCCAGTTCTATGATCCGTGTCGTGCTCACCGAGCGCCGGCGATCCGCAAGCTCCGGCGAATTCAGACCGCTGCAGCGCTTATCTTTCCGTGTCCGCACATCATAACTTGTCAACGCCATGCCAAGACCTAATTTGTCCTGCTGAAAAGGCATACGCCGCCCCACGGACGCGATGGCTTCGCGCCGTGCGTTTCAGCGCGCCACGAGAGGGGCACCATGAAAAAGGGAAGGCGCTTGATGCGCCCCGCGGTTTTCATCAGCGATACAGCTTCGATCGGACTCCAGCCGAATTTCTGAAAAAATGCCGGGCCTTCTTGCGGAGCGAATTTAAAAAGCCGTTTTGTATTGGGCGGCATGCGTCTTACGAGCATACGCATCAAGGCCGGCGATGCCAGGTCGATAATCCAGGAACCGAAACTGGGAACGGCGGCGAGGTCCTGCGCGAAGAGCGCAACCTCCTCGGAGCCAAGGTAAATGAGCAGTCCTTCGGCGACAACCAGCGCCTTGCGCGCCTCACTCCCGAGCTGGCCGAAAAGTTTGCGCCGCGCGGAAACGTCGGAAAGATCGAGCCGCACGCGCTCAAGCGAGCAGGCTGGTTTTTCTCCGCGCAAAATTTCTTCCTTATACGAAATGATTCCGGGGAGGTCCACCTCAACCCAACGCAGCGAAGCGGGCAGCTCCATACGATAAGGCCGTGTGTCCAACCCGGCGGCGAGATTGATCACCGTGTCCGCGCCCTGCGCGATCTGCGCTCGGATCATTTTGTCGATGAGATAAGTGCGCGCGACGATCGGCCAGCCGATCCCCCGGCCGAACGATTTGCTGTTCGCGATGCGCTCGCCGAGCTCGCCGGCGAGACGGCGTGCAAACGGGTCGCGGAACAGCGCGTCGGCACGCTCCGTTTCCACAGCACGATTGAAAGCCACGGAACGTGCGGTGTCCGAGACATCGCGAACCAGAAGCTGGTCGGAGGCGGGCGCGGGGATCGCCGTTGCGGATTCGGGCATTGATTCGTTTCGGCCGGAGGGCTGCATCCGTCATCCTTGGTCGAATGGCGGAAATTTCGTTCTGAGTCGCCAGTTCGATTGCCACACCGATGTGGCTGGCTGTTTGACGCACAAAACCGCAGTCTGGTCGGTTTACTTCCGCGCTTTCTTCGGTTTCCTGGATCGCTTCAGCCGCACGATTTCGATTCTGCTGACTGCGGATGTTCCCGCACTCCCCACTTCTATTTCTCGCCGTTCAGCGTGGCCTGACTTTACGGCCGCATCCATCACGGACGCGGAATACCCGCATCTTTCAAAGTGTGGCGCCGCGCCGGGGCGAACAAAAGCGGGCTGCCCGTTCAGGATTGTGGCTCCGGCATAATTCTTCAAATCTGCCAAAAACATTTCAACGCGAGTCTTCAGTGTCGCCGCCATGCGCGCATTCTATCACCACTCGCAGCCGCCGGAGGGATCGCCGATATTGCAGCCGCAAACGCACCTGGCCGGCCCATCCAGAGAAATCCCAGCCGGCCGTCGCGCTCGCGCTGCAATACAAACATCAATGCAGAGACATCAAAAAAGCCGGCAATTACAGCCTGATTGAATGGTGGAGGCGGGGGGAGTCGAACCCCCGTCCGAGAAGCCTTGCCACACGAAGTCTACATGCTTATCCCGTTCCGAAGGTTTCGCCGGCAGAACTCAGAGCGGGCAAGACGCGCTGCTGGCTAGTCCGATGATCTCGCCGCCGCGTTACGGACCGAAACGCGATGGCCAGCCCACTGTGTGACGCCTCATCTCAAGCGCGCAGGCGACGCTTGAGGAGACGCGCTACCAAC